>JBAQSX010000113.1:0-50069 GCA_049296695.1 Methylococcaceae bacterium
ACGGCATGGATGCCGAAATCCAGAAACCACGGATGGTAATTGTTATAAATACATCCCTGTAACTGGATTCCAGCATCCCTGCTGGAATGACATCGTAGTATTTATCCTACTCTTTTGAGGCACTACCCGATTCACATAATTCAATAATCTGCTCAAATTGAAATTGTTTAAGCAATTTATGTATTTTTTTAATTAGTGCTGTTTCTGTTTTTGGAATGTCATTAATTAATAACAGCACTTGCTCAGTATCGGCTTCTAATGCGGCTCTTGATAATTTCATTAACCACTTTCTAGGCATGATTTTAAAATCTTCACTACTTAATGGTTTTTCCAATAATTCAGTATTATCTGCCGCGTTGTTATCTTCATAAATAAACTGTACACCTAAATGTTTATGCAACGTTTCAAAAATAATCGATTCTCTAAAGGGCTTACGCACAAAATCATCACAACCCGCCGATAATACTATGGCTTTTTCTTCTTCTAATACACTTGCCGTTAAAGCAATTACCGCTGTGGCACTACCTTTAACTTGGGCTTTAATATAACGCGTCGCCTCATAACCATCCATCACAGGCATACGCATATCCATCCAGATTAAATGCGGTTGCCACTGTTCCCAAATACTAATCGCTTCTCTGCCATTAGCGGCTTGTTTTAATTCAAAACCCAAAGGCGATAATAATTTATCCATTAATTTCCGATTGGCTTCTTTATCATCAACCACCAGTATTTTATAAGTTGCTTGATTAGGGGCAAGGGCAATGATGTGACGTTTATCCATAGGCTTTTCAGAAGCTAATGCTTCAGCGCATTTAACAAGTATAGTAAAACTAAAACACGAGCCTTTATTGAGTTCACTATTAACCATAATATCGCCACCCATTAATTGTATAAATTGCCGACTAATCACTAATCCTAAGCCCGTGCCTTCTTGTGATTCACGTCCTGAATGAGTTTGATTAAAGGCTTCAAAAAGGTTTTTTAATTCTTCTTGTGCAATACCCACGCCGCTATCTTTAATAACAAAATTCAAATTATATTGATTATTTTGCAACTCATAAGCACTAATGCGTAGTACCACTTTGCCATGCTCAGTAAATTTAATGGCATTGCCTAATAGATTTAATAATACTTGGCGTAATTTAAGCCCATCAGCATAAATATAACGCGGTAGATTATCATTTTTATCAAAGACTAATTCTAAATTTTTCGCGCTAGCGCGTAAATGTAGCATATCTTCTAAATCATCAAGTAATTGCGGTAAATCCACATCTTGTATATTTAAAGTAGTTTTACCCGCTTCGATTTTAGAGAAATCTAAAACATTATTAATTAAGGTCAATAAATACTCGCCACTACGATGAATAATGCCTACATTTTCATATTGTTCGGTGGGTAGATTTTTAGTGCGTAACATCACTTGAGAAAAACCAATAATCGCATTAAGCGGTGAGCGTAATTCATGGCTCATATTGGCAATAAAACTACTTTTGGCTTTATTGGCAACTTCGGCTTTATCTTTGGCAATGGCAAGTTCTTGGGTTCTTTGTTCAACTTTAGTTTCTAGGTTTTCAAAAGCATCTTTTAATTGCCCTGCCATAATATTGAAAGAACTGGCTAATTCACCCACTTCATCATGACGATTAATATCAATATTATGTTGCCATTGTCCCAAGGCTAATTCTTTAGAGGCGCGATTTAATTTTAAAATTGGTTTAATGACATAATTGGCTGTTAAAAAGCCAACAATTAAAGTAATTATTAAAGCAATAGCTGATAATAAAAGCGTTTGTTGCGCGTTGGCATTAATTTCTGCCATAAAATCGGCTTCAGGTATGACCACGACTGCTAATAAATCTAATTGTTTGTCTTGCTGAGTCGGGGTTACTGTTAAAAAATAGCGTTTTTGCGCAATGGTAAAACTTAATTGTTGCGCTGTGCTAATTGCCTGAAAATTACCAAAGTGTTTTACTAAAAACTGCCCTGTGTTTTGAGTTAAATCATTTTCACTATTCAATACCGATTTACGTCTTTTTTTAGGGTCTAGGGCTTGGGTGCTATTGGCTTCTTTTTGTGTAGTAAAGGGTAATTCTTGGCTAGAAGTTGCCACCAATAAACCTTGATTATTCATAATAAAAGCAAAGCCTGTTTTACCAATGTGTAAACCAGCTAAAAATTTACCAATTTCAGAAAGATGAAATGCCGAAGATACCACACCTTGAAATTGACCTTGGCCATTAAAAAAAGGCTGAAAATTAGCCATAGTTATCAGCGGATATAACTCACCTTTAGGCAAAGTGACGGTATTAATCCATAGTGATTTATTGGCTTTTTTTACGCGTTCATACCAAGGATTATTCGGTGGGTCATTATGAGGATTATAGGTATGACTGGAAATAAATTTTTTGGGGTTTCCTTGTGCATCGAGTAAATAAATATTTTGTTTTCCGTGGGTTTCTTTGTTAAAAACGCGTAAAACGATTTGATTGTCAACACGTTCAACGATTAATAATTCTTTATTTTCAGTAGCCATTAAAACAGCACTGGCTTTATTAAAAATATGTAATTGTGCTAAAAAATGTTTTTGAATCGCATTTAAATTATTGGGATTTAAAATACCCAATTTTAAATCGGCAACGTTACTATTATCAATATTTTCTGGAATACTTAAATAACTCTTCAGATTTTCTTCAATGCGTTTGGTGGTCTCAATCATTAATTGATTAGCTAAATCGTTAATAGATTTTTGCGCGGTTTTAAAAGAGAAATAACCCACTAGACTAACAATAATTGTTACCTGTATCACAAAGGGAATAATTAATATCCAACGCAATGGCAGAGAATATTTTTTGTTAAAGGTACTACAGGAATTATTCATAAGTTAATGATTCTTATTAAAGATGCTCAATTATTGTGAGTGCGCTTTTAAAAAACTAGCGGGTGATTGATTTAAGATAATGACCTAAAAATAGGAATATTGTAAACTGTAAAGTTGCTTTCAATATTATTAATTAATTAACAATGCCACTTTACGCATCAATAAAAAATCCCTTCTTGGCAGTCGCTATATTTATTAGCAGTTGCCCAGTATCACAGGTTAGTTTTGCTCAAAAGTCGCCAACTGAATTGGAAAGTATGACGATTAGCAGCGTAACCTCAACTGCGCCGTCATTGAATAATGATGAGGCGATGAGCAAAACTGAATTATATGACAAAGAGTTAAGCGAGCGCGGCATTAACAACTTAAGTGATATTAGCCAACGTGTTGCCAATTTTCATAGCTCCAGTGAAGGTATTGGTTCGGCGGGGCAGATTTTTAGTTTACGCGGTCTAGTTAATACGCAATTTTTTGGAGAACCTGCGGTGGTTTTTTATGTTGATGACGTGCCTTATAGCAGTTCATCGGCAACTATGGGAAGGTTATTTAGCATTGATAGTATTGCTGTTTATCGCAGTTCTCAACCTGCACTTTTTGGGAAAAATGCCTATGCGGGTGGTGTGGATATTAAAACGTTGCAACCTAAAAATAAATTAACCGCTAATACTGCCTTAGAAATAGCTAATTTTAATTCGCATCAAATCACTGCCAATAGTTCAGGGGCATTAATTGCGGATACCTTATATTTTAGCCTTGGTGGTCATTATCAACAACGCGATGGTTTTTTATATAACAGTTATTTAAATACTCACCCCGATGCTATCGAAAATTTTAGCGGTAGAGCCTCATTAAAATGGACACCTAATAAACAATGGGATATACGCTTAAATTATATTAAAGAAGATTTTAATTATGGTGCAAATCGTTTTGTACGCTTAGATTCGCCCGATTTTTTTACGGTGCGTTCTGAAGCGGCTGAGAAATTAAAACAACAAACTGATATGCAGTCTTTGCGTATGCGTTATAACGGCGATAATTATCAATTATTATCGGTTAGTAGTCGGCGATTTTGGACGATGCAACGCGTTTCTGATTTAGATTTATTACCCAGTCAATTTACCCGTATTCAAAATCTGCCCGAAGAAACATGGACACAAGAATTTCGCTTAAATCCTAAAAATAAAAATCAGTTATGGCAATGGCAATTGGGGCTATTTTATTCTAATAATAATAAAATGTGGACAACTGATACTTTACAAGCAGGTATTGACACAAACTTTACGTTAAAAAGTCGGATAGTTGAAGATTATACGGTATTTGCTAAAGTCAATTATCAGGGTTTGGCTAAAATAAAACCTTATTTTGATTTACGCATAGATTATATTAACAATAGTATTAATGCAACGACTAGCATATCTACTGATAGTAGCATTATTGGATTGCAACAACAAAGTAATGATTTTTTTGTCAGCCCACAATTTGGCATTGATTATGAGGTGTCAGCGCATTTATTACTTTATACCGCCACAGGTTTATCTTATAAACCTGCGGGTTTTACCCAAGCTAATTTAAATAAAGCCTTAATGCACTATGCTAAAGAAAGATTCTGGCATAATGAATTAGGTATTAAAACTAATTGGTTTGATGAACGTTTTAAATTAAATCTAGCAGGATTTTATTATAGTATTGATAATTATCAAGTTGAACGTTTTTTCACTAATGTCGATTATGCCATTATTAATGCCGCAAAAGCCCATTCTTATGGTTTTGAAGTTGAATCACAAGCTGAGTTAATTAAAAACTTATGGTTAGACACGGCGATGGGTTATAGCCATACACAATTTGAGCGTTATACTAATCCGATTACAGGGATTAATTATTCAGGTAAATACGCGCCTTTTGTGCCTGAGTTTACGGCAACAACTGCTTTGCAATATAAAAATTCTGCGGGTTATTTTGCAAGAGTGGAATGGTTATGGACAGGGAGAACCTTTTTTGATGAAACCAATAGCGCGCTTATGACGCAAAACGCTTATTCAACTGCCAATATTCGTATCGGCTATAGTAAAAATAATTATGGCATTTATGGTTTTATTAATAATATCAGCGATACTCATTATTGCAGTTTTAAACTCAGTAATACCCGTTGCGCCCCTGCTAATCCACAAATGCTAGGTGTAAAATTAGAGCTGAGCTTTTAAAATTTAATTATTATCGTCAAGCAACGGTTCAATCAAATCAATAATCTGTTCAAATTGAAAATGTTTTAGCAATTTATGCAGATTTTTAATTAATGCTATTTCTATCTTGTATTAATACTATAATTTATCCAACATCAGCTTCTAACGCGGCATGATGCTTTTATCCATGTGTTGGTGCATCATTGCCGCTTATGTCCATTAAATCGCATTTCTCCCGCATATTTTTTAATCGTTTGAGTTCATGGTAAAGCCATTTATCTACACGCTTTATATATTTAAACAGCTAGCGTTTTTTACCGCGATATGTTTTTTTACTTTTTTCTGCGCTTGGATTTACACTTTTTTGGTTTTTTTATGTGTATATCCTTTTTAATCATTAGCAAACAGGCAATAAAAAAGGCTTAGTCCATAATAGACTAAGCCTTTCTTTGTTTGGTGGGGCGTGAGAGACTCGAACTCTCGACCTATGGATTAAGAGTCCACTGCTCTACCAACTGAGCTAACACCCCTAATCGTTAGTTAATTAAACGATTGTTACATTTTCTGCTTGCAAGCCTTTTTGACCTTGCGCTACAGTGAACTGCACTTTTTGTCCTTCATTGAGTGACTTAAAGCCAGTGCTGTTAATATTGCGAAAATGAACGAAAACGTCAGGACCGCTTTCTTGTTGAATAAAACCGAAACCTTTTTCTGCATTAAACCATTTTACAGTGCCAGTAGCCATTGAGTAATCCTAATAAAAATAAATATGTTACCTTGTGAGAGGTGGTGAAGCTGGAAATGTTGAGAACTACCAATGATAAACAAGACGAGCAATTGCAAATGCGAAAAAAAACTTCGTAACGATAAACATAAGGGTGAATCAATTTCAAGCTGATTGCATTCTATAGAGCCGCGTTACCCCTGTCAATGTTTATCCCTATTATCCCTGATTATTTAACTTAAATAGCATCTTGATATAAGCAAGTTGTAGTTTTTCTTAAAAGCTGGTAGATTTTCCTGCCAATTAGTACGCCTATTAAATTTAAATATATGTGAGCCAAACCATGAACATTGATGACATTACTCGAGTAAAAAATTATCTGCTCAATTTGCAAGATCATATTTGCGCTACATTAGAAGGTGAAGAACCTCAAGTCCGTTTTACAGAAGACCTTTGGCAACGCGCTGAAGGGGGTGGTGGTAGAACCCGTGTATTATCCAACGGGCAGACTTTTGAACAAGGCGGGGTCAATTTCTCGCATGTATCAGGTTTTAGCTTGCCGCCTTCTGCTACAGCTAAACGTCCTGAATTAGCACATCGGCAATTTCAGGCGATGGGTGTATCTTTAGTGATTCATCCTAAAAACCCTTATGTGCCTACTTCACACGCCAACGTCCGTTTTTTAATTGCGGAAAAAGAGGGCGAACCGACTATTTGGTGGTTTGGTGGCGGCTTTGATTTAACGCCTTATTATGCGTTTTATGATGATGTGATTGAATGGCATCAAACTGCGCGTGCCGCTTGCCAACCTTTTGGCGATGATGTCTATTCAAAATATAAAAAATGGTGTGATGAATATTTCTTTCTGACTCATAGAAATGAAACTCGCGGCATAGGCGGTTTATTTTTTGATGATTTAAACGAAGGTAGTTTTGAACAATGTTTTGCCTTTATGCAAAGCGTGGGCAATCACTACACCAAAGCGTATTTACCGATTGTTCAACGTCGTAAAGATACACCTTATGGTGAACGTGAACGTGAATTCCAACTTTATCGGCGCGGTCGTTATGTGGAATTTAATTTAGTTTATGACAGAGGCACTTTATTTGGTTTGCAATCAGGCGGTCGTACTGAATCGATTTTGATGTCATTGCCACCTGTAGCGCATTGGCGTTATAACTGGCAACCTGAAGTGGGTTCACCTGAGGCAGTGCTTTATGAAGAGTATTTGAAACCTAAAAATTGGTTAGGTGATTGATAGATGTTGTTGTTAGCCATTCAATGCTTGCTAGGATTAATTTATGCCAACGCAAGCGAATGGCTAATACATAAATATATTTTGCATGGCTTAGGCAAAAATAAGCAGAGCTTTTGGGCATATCATTGGTATGAACATCATCTGACCTGTTATCAGCACAATATGCTTGATGCAGGTTATCAAACTATTAATCTAATGACATGGAATACGCAAAGCAAAGAACTGTTAGTATTAATTGTTATTGTTTTATTGCATGGTCCTCTATTTACAGAATTTCCAGTATTTATTAGTACTGTTTATCTATCTTTAATGCTTTACTATTATAAACATCGCAGAGCACATTTAGATTCTTCATGGGCAAAACAATATTTACCTTGGCATTATGATCATCATATTTATAACAGCAATGCAAATTGGTGTGTCACATGGCCGTGGTGTGATTATTTACTTGGTACGCGTATTAAAAATATTAAATAATGAACTTATAAATAGTTACCTGTAATTGGTAAATGTTGTTTATTATTCAAACAGTCCACACTAAAACGCTGTACAGGCTCTGTTAGTTTTATAGCAGTCAACTGTCCTCCCCAAAGACAACCTGTGTCAATTCCGTAACAGTTTTCACCCTCATAATAGCCTAATGCAGACCAATGACCAAAAATGATGCGCATATCACTATTTCTACGATTGGGTACAGCAAACCAAGGAAATAATTCTTTAGGTTGTGAACCCAATGAACCATTGTAAGTAAAATCCAAACGTCCTTCGATGTCACAATAACGCATACGCGTAAAACAATTGATAATAAAACGTAATTTCCCCATATCTTTTAAATGAGTAGACCAAAGATTGGGTTTATTGCCATACATTTGTTTTAAGAAAATCTGATAATTAGAACTTTTCAACGTTTGCTCGACAAGTAAAGCCATTTTTTTTGTCGTATCAAAATCCCATTGAGGTGGAATACCCGCATGAAGTAGACAAAATGTATCGTTGTAATGAAATAAGGGGCGATGTCTCAACCAATCAATTAACTCATCGCAATCAGGTGCTTCAAGAATCGTATTTAATAAACTATTTTTAGTAGAAATTTTCTGATTACACGATTCTGCAAGCAAATGCATATCATGATTACCCAGCACAGTTACCGCTGAATCACCTAATGCTTTAATAAAACGTAAAGTTTCTAAAGAATTTGGTCCACGATTGACCAAATCACCCGCGAACCATAATTGATCAGACTGTTCATTGAAAGCGATAATATCAAGTAATTTTAATAATTCATTAAAACAACCCTGAATATCACCAATGGCGTAAATTGACATCGGATTAGTACAATCCTCTTAAAATAAAAAAGTTAAGCGTATTTAATTGTTATAGTCATTAAAATTGTTTTTGAAAAAAAATAGTAAGTTAGTATTTAATTTGATTTAAACCTACATTGTTTGAACTCTAAAGAAATAGCTTAAGATATATTCCTAAATATTAACGACATAAAAAATCCCCGTCACAATCAAGTAACGGGGATTTTTAATCATCCCAAATGGATAACGCAGAACGTTATCCATTGAATATTTCATTCGTTATTAAATGAAAGTTGGGATTAATGGAGCGTCGATTGTAACCAATTGACGGTTGCCAGCTTCATCATAGAAGAATAACAAACCAGCAAAACGGCTGTCTGGATCATAGATCAAGTCAGCTAAACGATAAACTTCCCATGCAGCGTCAGAAGCTGTAACTTGAATTGTTCTTGATTGACCTGGAGCTAATGGGCTGTTATCACTAACAGTCAAGCCTTCTTCAGCCAATAAGTCATCAGGATAACCAGTTTCGTCTTGAGAAACTGCTGCATCTAAGAAACGTACACCTGCAGTGTTAAATTCGCCTAAACGAACCGCTGAATCACCGTTGTTAGTAACAGTCAATGTCATTTGCATAGCACGACCTGGTACACGGTAAGTAGCATCTTCAACTTTAACAGCAACAGTTGGTGCTGGTAATTCAATCGGTTTCATACCACGTAACAAACCAGCTTGCAGAGGTGTTGTTACAGGATATTTTTCATTGGTGCTACCCATTGACATAGCAACGATTGCGATTGTACCAACTGCAAAACCTAATGCTACTTTTTTGTCAGTAGCAGTAATCAATGAATCAGCTTTACCAGCTTCAACAGCGATATTACGTGGTACGAACATTGGTTTGCGAACCCAGTAGAACAACCAAGCTAAACCTAATGCATACCAGAAAGCATGCCAGAAATAGATATTGCTCAGATTGTAGTGTTCCAAATCAATGGTTTCACCAGTCAATGTTGTAATTGGGTTAGTGAATGAACCCATAGAGCCAGTAACAGTTACCCATTTGCCTGGACCGATGATTGGACCACCACCTTTTACGTTCATCATAGTGTGAACATGCCAATCACCTGGGCGACGAGCTTTCAACAATACTTTGAACTCATAAGTTTCACCCAGTTCCAAAGTAACTGAACGAGGAACTAATTGACCACCAATCCATGATCCTGCACGAATAAATACAGGACCTGGAATACCGATGTTCAAGAAAGAAATTTCAGGTTTATCTACAGTTTCAGGCCAGCCTGCGAACACTAAAAATTTACCAGAAATTGTCATGGTATCGTTAACAGCCACTTCTTCTTTTGACCAATTTAAGTCAAACCAATGGATGGTACGCATACGCATGAAAGCAGCTTGCGATTTTTCACCGTGAGCAGATGCAGCAGGTGTGTAAAGCACTGATGCTGAAGCGACTGCTAACAGTGCGACAAAGGATAATTTAGCAACTTTGTCTTTTATTAATTTCATATATCCTCCTCTATAACATAGAGAATCTACAGTTTTTGAGTACCCAGCAATCATCATAAACAGTGATTGCTGATCTTTTGTTTTTTAATCGTGCAACAACAACAATTATGCAGACTTAACGAATGCAGTTGAAGCGAACCATTGACCGAAGAAATGCCACAAGAAGTAAATTAGGATACTCACGAAAGCAGAGAAGAATGCTGATACTGGAGCAACGTCTTTACCGAAAGTTCTTAAGGTACCTTTTTCAACCATTCTGATGTACTCAGGTGTACCTGTTCTTACGTAGTGGTAACCTTGTAAGTCAGCTAAAGTCATCATCATTCCGTTGTACTCAACTGGAACGTGCAATGGAGCAATGATTGGCCAGTTACCTGGATAGAACAATAAGCCCCACGCCATACCACCGAGAACAGCGGTTAAAGTCATGCTACCTGATAACATCAAGATAACATCAAGAACAATAGCACCTGGCATTAAGTTTGATGGGAAGCAGAAATTAACTGGGAAATATGTCCATCCCCAGAAATTTAAGTATCTGTTAATCCATTCACCTAACAAAAGACCTAAAATACAAACTACCGCACCGAATGGTAAACGGTAACGCCACCACAAACATGCTTGAACAGCAGCAGGGAATGTAATTGAAACGATTGGTGCAACGGTAACCCACAGACGTCTGTCTTTCCAATCAGTCCAGAAATCCCAGTCACCACCAGTCAACATATAGTGAATGTGATAACCGCCAAGAACAACGAAGAACAACGTAAATAGAATCATCCAGTCAAATGTGCGTGAAACTTTCACCGCTTCAGCACGAGACCGTACAGCTGATTGAGATGCGCTCATTAGCTTACCTCCTAAAGGATTAAATTATTTTTATTAATGACCTTAATTATCTAAAGTAAATTTTGTTGTAAAACACAGCAAAAAATAGTCTATAAGATAGATTAGGTTATTATAGCCAAGAAAGCCTTGCTATTTAATTAAGCTAGGTCTTTTTTCAGAAGTTTAGAGATAGCTCCAACTTCGATGTTCACAACACCTACTACACCTAAAGCAGCCCATCCGAAGAATACGAAACCGTAGTGTAAAGGAGCGACGAACAATTCTTCCATGAACCAGAAGGTATGACCCCATTCGTTCAAACCAACGTTTGGTAAAATCATGAAAGGACCAACAACAGCAACTAAGTACTGTAATGGTAAACCTTGTTGATAGGTAGGCAATCTTGTTTTTGCATATAAGAAAGCAGCACCACCAGTGATGATGTAGATAGGATAGCTCAAGTAGAATTCGATGATGTGACTTGGTGTAAAGTCGGTATCACGAACGATAGTTTGGTGCCATGTACCATCTTGTTCTGTAAAGTAGCTAGCACCGTAATAAATAGCGAAAGCATACATTACCAACCATGTCCAATGTGTGAAGTGTCTTCTTAACTCTTCTCTTGGTGTGATTGACATCACTTTACGATCACGAGATTTCCAGATGTAGCCCCACAAGATACCTGCAGTACTAACTTCTAAAACAAACTCGATATAAAGGAAGTTCATCCAATATGTTTCAAACTCAGGTGCAAATGAATCTAAGCCAGCTGACCAGCCGTAGATACCTTCGTACCAACGAACCCAGCCATAGAACACTACATAAAGTGCTGAACCTAGGAACATATTTTTCTTATTTAACAGCGGTGCTTCCGCAGCATCAGCTTTCACTGATTCAGTTGTAGCTGCCATTTCTATCTCCTAAAAAAATGATTACTTCTAGTCTTCACTAGAAGTCGATAGTAACAGTCCCTTCTCCCCATTGCACTTTTCAGTTTATAAGTGAATGACACCAAGTCTATTTGGTGAAGCTTCAGTCTACCAGTTCAGCTATGCTTGTCAAGTCAAAAAAAAATCAATAAATCAACCAGCCTTTAACTAGTTTGTTATCTTAAAAATTACTTGGTCTTAAAACTTTGATTTCTGTTAGAATTATCAAACATACAAGCAATGACTGCGTTCACAATAGGACTCACTTTTAATGAAAAAATACTCTTTTTTACTACTTATAATCGGAATTGTTGTCCTTGTTATTACCCAACAAAAATTCGTTATGCCTTTGGTGATGGATGTTGCAAAATCAGATACTTTTTTAGTGCAAAGTAAAGATGATGCGAGTCAATTTGCAATTTCTTCGTCTTTAACTGAAATTGCATTTAAACACTGTAATAGTTACATCCAATCTGAACTCGGTTCAGACACTAAAATCCTGTTTCCTAAAAAACCAATAAACACTTGGAGCTTGGGTAATTATCAATATGTCGTCAACGCTGAAATTAATATTACGCAGACGGCATCTACAAGCGCGGAAACCAAAAAATACGCTTGTCGTATCACCTATAAAAATGGCGATAACCAAGATGGCGTTAATGAATTTGATAACTGGGCAATTGACGGATTATCGGGCATAGAAAATACTTAAAACCAAATACGACCAAAATTCTACTATTTTGAAGAGGACACTTATGCGGAACACGAAGCTTTTACCCGCGTTGATTGGAGCGACACTCGTAATCGCTGTCATTTTGTATATTGCCTTTTATTTTATCTTTCTCGATTTACTTGTCGATTTATGGTGGTATCAATCACTCAAGCTAGAAACTTATTTTTGGCTGAAACTACTCTATAAATTCTTTCTTTCGGGCGGTACTACCTTAATATTTTTTAGTATTTTCTTTTTTCATTTTTGGATTGCCTCTAATTATCTAGGCTTAAATCCTCCCGATGAAGTCTTTGAAAATATCGATAAACGCCGTAAATTTCAACGTGCCACTGATATATTCATCAATGGTTCTATAAAAATATATACGCCTATTTCATTACTACTGGCAATCTTTGTCGCCATTCCTTTTTATAGCCAATGGGAAACCTCATTGTTATATCTGTTTGGTAATAATTCAGGCGTGAGCGACTCAATATATGGCAACGATATTAGTTTTTATCTCTTATCTTACCCGCTTTATACCCTAATCTATAAAGAACTACTAACAACAGCTATATTAGTTTTTCTTATGATTGGCGCTTTATATTGGATAGAACATATTTTTGTACCCAATCAACGCCGTGAATATCATACAGGTGCAAAAATTCATCTGATTGTATTAATTGCTTTTATCGTATTATTTGTTATTTGGGGATTTTTACTGCAACGTTTTTCACTGCTGTATACCAATACCCACGAACCTGTATTTTATGGTCCGGGTGCAGTTGAAATACGCTATCAGTTACCTTTAATTTGGTCGGGTATTATTGCTTTTTTAGTCACCTCTATTACCGCAAGTTTATTTATTTTTTCAGAAAAGCATCGTATAAAAGCCCCTTTTCTGATTTCATTGAGTATTTTTTTGGGTATTTTAGGTTTATCTAAGGTTCAATTCATACCCGAGTTAATTCAAAAATACATCGTCAATCCCAATCCCGTAAAGGCAGAAAAGCCTTTTATGCAGCACAATATTGATGCGACAACTAATGCCTATAATCTAAAAAACATTAATACAGTTGATTTAGAAATAAAACTGGACGCTGCGGCTGATATTGAAGCGTGGAGTACCCAAAAACATTTTGAAAACATACCCGTCTGGGATAGAGAATACTTATTAGACAGCTATAAACAACTTCAAGAAATTCGACCTTATTATAAAATAAGCTCAGTTGATGAAGACCGTTATTTTATTTTAGACCATACCCGCCAAGTCAATTTAGCCGCTCGTGAAGTTAATATCTCAAAACTACCAATTGAAGCGCAAAATTGGGAAAATACCCATCTGCGTTATACCCACGGTTATGGCGCAGTGATTAGTCCTGCCGCGCAAGATGCTGATAAACCCTTAATGCTTTATTTGCGTGATTTAAATATACATTCCGATGTGGGTTTGAGTATTAATAAACCTGAAATTTATTTTGGTGAAGGGCATTATAATTATGCCATTGTGCCTAATAAACTAAAAATTGTTGGCTTAGATGAAACCGATTCGAGCTTAGAAAAAGATTACAGTGGTAAAGGTGGCATTGAAATTTCTTCTTACTTTAAAAAGGCATTACTGGCTTTTTATTTAAAAGATGAAAAAATATTTTTTTCTAGCAATATCTCAACGCAAAGCCAATTAATTATGCGTAGAAATATTGTTGAACGCATTAATAAAATTACTCCCTTTTTACATTTAGATAAAGACCCTTATTTAGTGATGACTAAAGATAGGTTTTATTGGATACAAGATGCCTATACCTTATCTAGCTGGTATCCTGCATCAACACCTACTAGCGATGATTATTTAGGCACGAATCATAATAGTTTTAATTATATTCGTAACTCGGTAAAAATAGTGGTCGATGCCTTTGATGGTGACGTTAATTATTATATTGCCGATTCATCAGATGCTATTATCAATGCTTATAGCAAGGCGTATCCTAGTTTATTTAAAAACTTGCAAGACATGCCAATTGAATTGCGTCAGCATTTACGTTATCCGCGTGATTTGTTTTATACCCAAATGAGGCTTTATGCTAAATATCATCAACATGTTCCTGAATTATTTTATGAACAAGGTGAAACATGGCAATTTGCCAATGTGCGTAATCAAACGGTGATGCCTTATTATCAAACTATGGATTTTGGTCGTTGTAATCAAAAAGAAGAGTTTGTCTTAATTAATCCCATGACCCCTATTAATCGCAATAATTTAAGTATGTTGGGCATGGCAGGTATTAGCGATAAAAAAGAGTGCACTGCTGACTATAAACCCAATATTACCGTTTATAAATTTGGTAAAGACATACAAGTTAACGGTCCAGCGCAAGTAGAATCTTTAATTGCCCAAGACTCCACAATCTCAGAACAATTTACGCTATGGGATCAACACGGCTCAGAAGTTAAAATGGGACGCATGGTGATTTTACCAATGGGTAATACCGTATTATATGTGCAACCGATTTATTTAATGTCTACTAAAATTGGTATTCCAGAATTAACCCGCGTTATTGTCTCAATTGGTAATGAAGTGGTTATGGATAAAACCTTATGGTCAGCGTTTCAGCGTTTAAAAGAGATTTATATTAAAAACGCTAAGGAAACCAGCAAAACAGGCACAGCAGCGGCTGTTAATTAACTCCTATTCAAATAATAAAACCAGCTAGATTTTAAAGGTCTAGCTGGTTTTTTATTTACTGAAACATTAATAATGTTTAGACTCACTCAATTAATGCGTGAAGTAATCACGCCCACGCCTTTAAAACCCATCAGAAAACCAAAAGCCCCCGTGGTTATTTGGAATTTAATTAGACGTTGTAATTTAACATGCAAGCATTGTTATACCACTTCAGCAGATAAAGATTTTCCTAATGAATTAACTACAGAACAAATATATATAGTATTAGACGATTTAAAAACTTTTGGTGTACCTGTATTAATTTTGTCGGGCGGTGAGCCATTATTGCATCCTGATATTTTCAAAATATCACGTCACGCTAAAGACATGGGTTTTTATGTGGCATTATCGAGTAATGGTACGAAAATCACCGAAGATAATATCAATGAAATAGTGGCGATGAATTATTCCTATATTGGCGTGAGTTTAGATGGTATTAAACAAACCCACGATAATTTTAGACGCAAACAAGGTTCATTTGATGAGGCTTTGCGCGGCATTGAATTATGTTTGAGTAAAGGCATTAAAGTTGGGATTCGTTTTACTTTAACCCAAGATAATGCCCACGACTTTCCTGCCTTATTACAATTAATGGACGATTATAATATTGATAAATTTTATTTATCGCATTTAAATTATGGCGGACGCGGTAATAAAAATCGCAAAGATGATGCCCATTTTGTTATGACCCGCGATATTATGGATTTAGTTTTTGATACTTGTTATCAATGGTTATTACAAGGAAAAGAGCGCGAATTTGTCACGGGTAATAATGATGCCGATGGCGTTTATTTTTTGCATTGGGTTACGAAAAACTTTCCTGAAAAACGCGCCCATATTCAAGCTAAATTAGAGCAATGGGGTGGTAATGCCTCAGGGGTTAATGTTGCCAATATTGATAATGAAGGTAATGTCCACCCTGATACTTTTTGGTGGCATTATAATTTAGGTAATATTAAAGACCGTCCATTCTCTGAAATATGGCAAGATATTTCTGACCCATTAATGGCAGGTTTAAAACAACAGCCGCGCCCTTTAGAAGGTCGTTGCGGGACTTGTTATTATCAAGCAATCTGCAATGGTAATACTCGCGTTCGAGCCGCGCAAATTACAGGTAATATCTGGGCAGAAGACCCCGCTTGTTATTTAACTGATACTGAAATAGCCGCGCCACTTTAATTACTGTGTTTTATCTCAATCAAACTTTTATTATTGAAGAGTCAATTAAAAAATCGCGTTTTATTGGCGTAATTATTCCGTGCGCTGATGAAACGCAAGTATTAAGTGCTTTAAAGAAATTATCTGAACAATATCCCGATGCCACCCATATTGCTTATGCCTATCGTTTAAAAACCGATAATGGCATTATTTATCGTTTTCATGATGCGGGTGAACCGACGGGGACTGCGGGAAAACCTATTTTTCAACATTTAGACGGCAAAGATTTAATTAATGTTTTAGTTGCGGTGATTCGTTATTTTGGCGGGATTAAATTAGGCGCGGGTGGTTTGACTAGAGCTTATAGTCAAACGGCAAAATTGGTTATCGAGGCGGCAGAAATATTGCCTTATACTGAGCAGGCTACACTTACTTTAACTTTGGATTATAAGCAATTGCAATCCTTAGAGTATTGGCTTAAAAAACTCGATGGGAAAATTATAAATCAAGAGTTTGCAGGACAGGTTAAATCAGTGGTGCGTTTGCCTGTGGCGCATGTTGATGCGTTGCGGCAATCTTTAGCTTAGCGGAGTACAAACCTAGGTTTGTACTCCAACACTTTAATGTTTAAGCAATTTTAGAAATACCCACCGCTTTGCGTAGCTCTTTCATAAACGGCACTGAAATCGCGCGTGCTTTTTCCGCGCCATCGCGTAATTCTTGCTCGATATGTTCAGGAGCTTGCAATAACGCCTCATAACGCTCTCTGGCAGGGGCGATATGAGTATTAATTTTTTCAAATAACACTTGTTTCATCTCACCCCACGCAATCCCCTCCGCGTAACGTACTCGAATATCAGCGACTTCTTTTGTGCTGGCAAAGGCTTGATAAATACTAAACAAAGCGCAACCGCTAGGGTCTTTGGGTTCACCCGGTTCTAGTGAATTGGTTTTGATTTTGTTAATCAGCTTGCGTAATTTCTTTTCAGGCTCAAACAGTGGAATGGTGTTGTTATAGCTTTTACTCATTTTACGCCCGTCCATACCGACTAAAGTAGAGCCATGTTCATCAATCACCGCTTCGGGCAACACAAAATGTTCACCATAAATATGATTAAAACGTCCTGCAATATCTCGTGCCATTTCAATGTGTTGAATTTGGTCTCTGCCTACAGGCACTTGATTGGCATTAAACATTAAAATATCTGCCGCCATTAACACAGGATAGCCAAATAAACCCATGGTAATGCCTCTATCGGCATCACTTTCACCATTTTCTTCATTATCAGCAACTGACGCTTTATAAGCATGGGCGCGATTCATTAAGCCTTTAGCAGTCACGCAACTGAGCATCCACGCCAATTCGGTAATTTCTGGTACATCTGACTGACGATAAAACACCGCATTTTTAGTATCTAGCCCCAAAGCCAGCCAAGTGGCGGCAATTTCTAGGCTAGATTGACGTACCCGTTCGGGTTCATGGCATTTAATTAGTGCGTGATAATCGGCTAAAAAATAAAAGGGGGTGACATCGGGATTTTTGCTGGCAGTAATCGCGGGGCGAATCGCGCCCACATAATTGCCCAAATGCGGCGTACCTGTGGTGGTGATGCCTGTTAAAACAATGGCTTTACTCATAATACTTGGCTCTCTTAAAAGATAATGTTTTTAGAATTCTAAGGTGTTTTAAAAACAAATTATGAAACAGTGATTGATTTTAACCAAATAAATCAGCGCATTTAATATATTGCACTAATAAAGCGCATTATTTTTTCAATAACGCTACTTTCGCCCCAAAAACATTCGTTTTATTTGAGATAACCTGCATTTTTTGTGGCATATCGTTTGCTGTTGTCAGCTTAATAACAACTAAATCGGAGAACGCTTGAATGAGCGAACTACAAAGTATTTGGCTAGCAGTTTGTGTGGGGCTAGTGTTTTTCATGCAGGCAGGCTTTGCTTTTTTAGAAGCAGGCGCGGCGCGAGCCAAAAATACCGTCAACGTGATGATGAAAAACTATATGGATATGTGTTTGGGTGCGTTGATTTTTTGGTCAGTGGGTTATGGCTTGATGTTTGGTGAAAATGTCAGTGGTTGGATTGGTACAAGCCAATTTTTTCCCGATAATTTTTCCAGCAAAGATGCCATTACGCTATCGTATCAAACCATGTTCGCCGCCACATCGGCAACCATTGTCAGTGGCGCGGTCGCTGAGCGCATTCACTTTAATGCTTATTTACTGTTTAGTGCCACCGTTTCAGGGATTATTTATCCGATTTTTGGTAGTTGGGTTTGGAATAGCGGTGGTTGGTTGGCTAAATTGGGTTTTGTTGATTTTGCAGGTTCAACTGTGGTGCATTCGGTGGGCGGTTGGTGCGCTTTAGCAGGGATTCTTGCCTTAGGGCCACGTTTAGGACGTTATTCAAAAGCAGGTGAAACCCGCGAAATTCCAGGGCATAACCTGCCCTTAGTGGTATTGGGTGGTTTTATTTTATGGTTTGGTTGGTTTGGCTTTAATGGCGGCAGTATTAAAAACTTTACTGACGATAATTTAGGTATGGTGTTATTTAATACTCACTTAGGTGGTAGTGCGGGTGCGTTGGGCGCATTGTTTTTAATGTCTTTTCAAAAAAGACCGATTTTATTATCAAAAACTGTCAACGGTAGTATTGCAGGATTAGTGAGCATTACCGCAGGTGTTGCGCATTTCTCACCCTTAGCGGCTATTTTAGTCGGTTTTACAGGCGGGATTTTATATAGTTTAGGCGTAGACTTTTTTAATAAACTACAAGTTGATGATGTGGTCGGCGCAGTATCAGTACATGGTATTTGCGGTATTTGGGGAACATTGGCAGTGGCTTTATTTCCTTTTAGCAGTGCGGCATTACTGGTGCAATTAACAGGTATAGTTGCCTGTTTCTTATGGTCGTTTCCTTTAGCATTTTTAGCATTTAAATTATTAGATAAAACCATTGGTATTCGCGCTTCAACTATTCATGAGCAACGTGGTTTAGATTATACCGAGCATTATGAAGTCGCTTACCCAGAGTTTCAAAAACGTTTAGATTCTAATGATGCTTCTTAAAGGGTGATTAGTATGTCCGAACAAATCAAAAAACGGCGCAGACAAGCGGCATCGCTTTGTTTTGAAAAGTATTTAACTAAAGAACAACTTACCCAAGCAATTGAATTATTAGAGCGTGATTTTCAAGTTGAAGGTTCAATTAATTTAATTGCCTATGTAGCTAAAGTATGTATGCAGTTTGGTATTAATCTGCAAGAACATAAAAATTTGCATAACCAATTAATTAGCCTAATTAATTCTGACGCGCCACTTTCAATTAAAGACCCTTTGGCTTTATTAAAACAAACTACTCCAACCGATTTAATTTTAAGCACCGATACGACAGTAAACGAACCAAGCACAAGTATTGCCGCGCATACTTTAGTTTTTGCGCATTTAATGCACCATGTTATTAAATATTCGGATGTCAAAGCGGCATTATTTAGCACTTTAATTGATTTGGTCAGCGATAAAAAAAGTAAAGATTACACGCTTTACCTTTATGTACATGAATGGGTAAAACACCCTAATAGTTTTCGCTGGTCAGAGAGTTTGGATGTGGCTAAATTAACCCAATTAGTGCATTTGGTTTATACCGCGTTGTGTGAACTTTTAGGACCTATCGTCACTGATGATTGTTTTCACCGCGCTTTAACGGTTTGTGAGCAACGTCCCGAAGCACGGCAATTTTCACCCGCAAAATTTTTGTGAGCGACAAAAATTATTGCTAACAGGAGTTTCAAAACATGTTTTGAAACTCCAATTGAATTGTATTCGAGCGATTACATTAGCGTTAATTAGCTGTTGGGCTATTTGTCTATCATTTCTAAAAAGATTGCGATTATTTTGTTTATATTAGAAATATAATATTCTCGCAAATCAATATATACCTTATCATTTTCTAGTTTTAGAAACTTCCAGTTTGTTCCTGTAGTAACTACACCATAAACTACTGAGAATTGCGAATCTTCTTTGATATTAAAAATGTTTGACGCATACATTTCAGCTATACATTGCCCTAGTCCACCAGATATACATTCATTTTTTGCTTCAACAATAGTAATAATAGGAGCTGTTAAATAAAGTTGTTCTTGAGATTTGCTAATGACGAAATCACAAAACCCCGCCAATCCTTTTTCTTTATCAACATCTAAATTTACTCCTGAAAACAAACTAATTTGATTTGATAATAGTTTTCTTATTTCTAATAAGATATTTACAATAATTAATTCTGAACGAGCTTTTTCTGTACCAATTGCTAAAGCAAGCGGAATATTGTAGTCTAAAATTTTCAACAAAAAATCGCTAATTTGTATATCTGGTACATCGAGGAACAAATCATCAGTTTCAATTAAAGTTAATTGAAATTCATCTTTTACTTTTTTTAAACTAAAGTCACTGTAAGACATTTCTAATTTAATCCTATTTATACATTTAGTGGTTTTTGATTGCCCAACACGTCGTTGAAGCACCACGCCGCAAGGACTGTATCTTGAATTCAGTTTCGAGCGGCGTGATGCTTAACTAATGTAGTTATAGAGCGTGTTCTATGGCGTGTAAAACCTCAGCGGTGCTAGGCAAAGCTGAATCGCGTAATTTTTTCAAACGAATGGCGACCACGTTATCCATACGATAGGCATGACCTGCGTGGTCAATGCTGGGCGTACCTACGGGAATAAAAACCGTCGGTTCTTGGGTAAAATTCATGCCACTACGACCGATAACAATAGTCGGCAAATCACTCACAGGTGGTGTGGCGTTGGCATTAAAAGCATTAACCCACACTAAGACATCGGCTTCACCGTTAGCGGTCATTGCTTTTGAGTCATACAAAAATGGGTCATACTCAGGATAACCTTTTGCAAAATTTACCCGCGCAGGATAGCCTGTCGTCCAACCACAGACTTGATTCGCGGTTTGGTCACCTTCTTTACCACCTAAAGGCAAGCCCGAACAACGGGTGTTTTTGTTTAAATCTTTAATCATTTCAGAAAGCATCTGCACCGTGAGTTCGGCTTGACTAAAACTAAGTGCCGCCGCGCCCCAAGTCACTACGCCGTATTGAGCCGCTTTTAAAGTATCGGCTAAGGCTTGCAACGCGCTCACTGCCAAACCTGCCACCGAATTGGCATGAACTATCTGTCCCTTCACTAAAGCGCGTAATACTGCCATGACTTCGGGCAGGTCTGTTGTCGCGCATTCTAAAACCTGCGCGACCTCACCACTGGGCGAAGTTGAAGCCTTACCTGATGGAGCTTTACCTAAATAAATCACGCGGCGTTGCTCAGTAAACATTGCCTCCGTCCAGATGTAGCGTTCAAAAAAACGCGGCGCGAAAGCTTCTATATCTACGCCCACCACGAGCAAGACATCACAACGGTTTTTAACTTCGGCTAAGGTGCAGTTCATCCAACCCGAATCTTGCAAGGCTAAAAAGTTATTGCGAGCGGCGGTAAAATTACCGTTATCGACCACCGCACCTGTTTTATCAGCAAGGGCAAGCAAAGCTCTCATGCCATTGACATCGGTGGCGCAACCTCCAATCACAGGCTGGCGCGTGGTTGACAATAACGCCGCCGCTTTAGCTACTGCAACCTCTAGGCTTACGTTTTCACCTAATACTCTGGGCTGGGTGTCGCCTAGTGAAAATTCAAAAGCAGTGGTGTTGACCGCGCAACCGTTTTCTAGCACCTTTACGCTTAAACCATCGACCCGCACGTTTAAATCGTCGGTGCCAATGCCGCAAAAAGGACTGGGTACTTCAATAATGTCAGTCATTAGGATTCTCGTCTGAAAAGCAAAGTCACATTTTAGCGTGGATTAGCGTGGAGGTTTAGTGCTTGTTGCGGCTAGCAGAAAATGAGGTAGCGCAAAATAGATTTTATGCCGTTTTTGAATTGTAAAATAAGCTGATTTTTACAGTTATAAAGAAATTTAATGTGAGATTACTTTCAAAGTTACCGTAATGAATTAAATCAATTTATGGGATTAGTCATTGCATTTTTCAGTATAGCGGCTTGTTGAAAAGCTTGTTTGGCAAGTGCGGCTTGTTTATTTTGCTCATAAACTTGGGCTAATAAATGATAAGCAATAAAGTTTTTAGGCTCACGTTTAATTAAATGCTGTAATTTTTCAATAGCTGTTTTGGGTTGTTTAGTTATTAAATAAGTATTAATTAATTGTGTCAGTGGTTCAATAGCATGAGGCTGTTTCGTTAATGCCAATTCAAATTGCTTAATACTTTGGTTATAGTGTCCTTGCTCATTATAAATTAAACCTGACAAATAATAACCGCTGGCAATATTGGGAAATAAATTTTGCAGATGATGCGCAATTTCTTGGGCATCTTGCCATTGTCTATTGATAAGATAGAGTTTACCTAAGGTTTCTAAACCTGCTTGATGCTGGGGATTTTGTTTCAGTAATTCACTGAGTTGTTGCTGGGCTAGTTCGGTATTATGTGAATTAATCAATAATACCGCTAATTCAACGCGAGCATTTTGATTATTAGGATTTAACGCCACTACTTTTTGTAATATATCGCTGGCAAGTTTGGGTTGATTGTTTTGCTTGAGCGCGAGACTGAGATGTTTTAAAGCATTTACATTATTTGGCTCAGCTTTGATAATCTGTTCAAATTCCTCAATGGCTTGAGTAATTTGTTTTTGAGCGAGTTTAATTTCACCACGCAATAATAAAGCGTCAGTATTATTAGCTTGAATAGTAAGAATTTCTGTTAATGCGCTTTGTGCAGGTTCTAAGCGTTGCGTTTGTGCGTATAAACGCGCTAATTTAATTTTCGCCGCAATATTATTGGGGTATTGTGCAATAATATTTTTTAATATTTGTTCTGCTTCACTGATTTTCCCTGTTGCTAATTGCAAGTGCGCCATTTGTAATTGCAATTCAATATTGTCGGGCTGATTTTCTAATAGTGGGATTAATTCTGCTATGGCGATTTCAATATTTTTTTGCCGCGCTAAAAAATCCACTAATAAAATTGCCGCCTCAGTATTGTCGTTTAAATCATTAACGGCTTCGCGCAAAGTGTTTTCAGCTTGCTCGGGCTGTTGTTGCTGTAATTGCAAACTAGCGAGTTGTTTTCTATAACTGAGTTGCTCAGGATATTGCTTGATTAATTCAAGCAGTAATGTTTGCGCACTTGCAAGGTTATGAGTTTGCAAATAAAGCTGTAGTAATAATAACTGTGCTTCTTGATTAGTTTGATTTTTAAGTAAGTCAATTGCCGCATTAATATGACCTGCACTGATTTGTTGTTTGGCGGCTAATAAATTAATAGTTTGAGGATTTTCTTGAGGCTTATTATTGCAAGACAATAATGTACTAATCAGTGTTATGAGTAAATAAAATTCGCGCCGCAATAACATGGCAAAAAGAGATTTGAGGGAATAAAAAATCCCCGCTGCACTTAATTAAAATAAGTGCGCGGGGATAACAAGGAGAGCTGGGGAATTAGTTAATTTTCGCTTTGAGTTTTTGCTTATTGAGCTGGTCTTGATAATCTTGCAACATGGTTTCCGTTGCTACGTCATCAAGTTTAAATAAGGGTTCAGACTCAATAACTTTATCTAACAAGTTTTTGTTTTGCGCACTGTGATATTGGTCAATCATGGCTTTAGTGGTTTCATAAAGCTTAAGATTTTTAGTTTCACAAGTATTCAAATTAGTCGCAGTAGTCGTCTGCACGGTTTGCAAGTGGGCATGTTGGGCATTCAAAGATTGATTTACTTTTACCGCCTCTTCATATTGCGCGGTCATGGCGCGTAATTTTTCTGCGGTATTGCTTAATTGACCCTGCACTGCGGCGGTACTGCTTTTTTGAGCGTTCAACTCACCATTTAAGCGATCACTTGCTGATAATGCGGCTAAAGCGGCAGATTTTTCTTGCTCTAGTTGTTGTTGCAACTGCTCAGTTTGTTTTTTTAAATCGGCTTGGACTTTTTCTAAATCGGCATTGATTTTGGCGGTTTCAGCTTTAAGGGTGTCACGTTCAGCGGTAATGCTTTGTACCATCGCTTGTAATTTAGCGATAGCTTTATCATTACCCGCCGCCGCTCGTGGCGCGGCGTTTAATGATTGACTATTAAGCAGTGCAATAATTGCCAGTGTCAACACTGGCGCGTAAGACTTGGCTGGTTTCATGGTTAGAATCTCGTGTTAATATCAACTTGTAAAACGTCATTGCTGTATTTATAGCCAGTAATGGTATCGGTAGTCAGCCAACGTGTTGTTAGCCACACGCCTTTCATCAAGCCGTAGTTTGCACCAATGACCCAACCTTTAGCGTTTGTGCCGCCTAAATGGAAGTCAGAATCGGTGTAAGCATCTAACACTGCGTCGCGTTCAACGTATTTATACAAAGTAAACACATTCCAGTTACCGAACTGTTCAACTTTGGGCCAACCAATGTCAACACGGACTTGCCAAGCGTTAGTCATGTCTTTGGTGCTATTGCCATAAAGTAAATCGCCTTGAGGACTTAAGCTACGCGCCGAACGCACATCATTAGCACTGTAGCCGATGTTTTTAGCAAAATCTGCTCCTAAAACAACGTGATAGGGGGCAAATGCCGCCATATCATAAGAGGCATTAACGTTTAAAATCTTATAGTTAGCCGCCAATCCGTAACGAGCGTTTGGTCCATAACCACCGCCACCATTAGAAGCATTAGGATTACCACAAATTAAAGCGGTACTATTACCTGTTTGCATCCATTGTGGAATTGACAGGTTGCTATTGGGATAATTGCCCAAACAACTACTATTGGTCGCAGGATAGGCTGAGGCTTTAATGTTTTGATAATCATAATAAGCAACGCCTGCTCTTAAAGCGTTTTGATTGCTAAATTTCCAATCCAAGCCCACTTGTCCACCAAACAGCCATTTGCTGTGTGATGCCATTGCCGCTTCTTCCAAAGGAAACGCACCTAAGGTGACAAACATGGTTCTACTATCATCTTTTAACGAATCAAAATCATCTGAACCACCTAAGCGGAAACGTTCAGTTGCGGCAAAACCTTCAAACGATAAATCAGTATCCCAAACTAATTCACTGCCAGCGGTAAATTCACCACCGCCCACATACCAAGGGTTAGCAATGCGTCCACCTGTTAAGGTCAACCATTTAAAGCCATCAGCATTGGTTGCATCATATTTCAAAAAGGCACGGTCGATAGCGAACTGATATTGACCACCGCTATTGCCCATTGTCTGGTTTGTCGATACAGGGTCTCTTAAGTTGCTAGTGGCTAAACGAAGCCCCGCTTTGAAGTTATCGCTGATTTTCGCGTCAATCCCTAAACGGAAACGCTCACGAAAACGTTGCCGATTACGCGTGGTATTAAGTACACCGTTAGATGAGGCTAAAGTGGCATCACTGACGTTATTGGGCTGGTTAATATTTTGATAGCTAGGATATTGGTCGTAATTACCATCCCCCGCAAATTCGGTTTGTGAACGCAAACGCATATCACCCGATAAAGTAAAACGTTTTGTCCATTCAGGCAAAGCATTGGGCATACCCCATTGCTGAGTTTTAGCCTCTTGCATGACATCTTTAACCACATCAGCGCGTAATTCAGTGCGCACTTGTTGGCGAATTTCATCTTTAACAAAGTCAGGCACATAAGGAACACGGACTTCACCCGCTTCGGGTGGAGTGGTGTCTTTTGCAGGCGTGGCGGGTGTTTGAGCAACTGCGCTTGCGGTTTCAGCCGAAGCCGTTTCTTCGGCTTGTTTAATCATGTCGGCGGCAACTTTTTCAGTCAATACGCCTTGTTTAACCAATTGTTTGATTAAATTAACCGTAGTATTGCGCAATTTGAGCAGTTCTTCTTTTTCGCCTGCTTGGGCAACACTGACTAAACCGCATAAGGCTAAAGCGAGTAGTTGCTTGTTATTATTCATTTTATTATTCATCACTGAATGGATTTAGGATAATTAAAAATTCTGGCGCGATATATAGGGGCGACTTTAAGTCACCCCTATATATTCTTAACTTAACCGCCAACCGCAAATTCAACTTTAATGGGTGACTCTACGCCTTCGGGCGGTGCTTCGTTAAAGCGTCTAATTTTGCCAAGTTTGCGTTGCACTTCTTGATTAATGTCAGCATCATCGGAGGCCTTCACAATTTCGGTGCGTTGAATACTGCCATCACGCTCAAACCATAGTTTGGCAATGACTCTAAAGTCTTTGCTAAGCAGTTCTTCATCATCGGCAAACAGTTCTTCTAATTCCCGCACTACTTGGCGACCATAAAAGTCCGCTTGTTGTTTACTATTGACTTTGTTGTCGTCACCACCTGTATTACCACCTACTACAGGTCTTGTCACTTCGCCACCGCCTAAGTCGGTTGACATATTGCCTTTACCCGAACCTACGCTTTCAGGTTTGGCGTTGTTGTCGCTTTTTGGTGGCGCGTCGGGCTTGGGTTCTGGCCGAGCTTCTTTGAGCTTTTCTTCTTTAGGCTCAGGTGGCTTTTCCACTTTAGGGGGTGGCGGCGGCGGTGGCGGCGGTTTAGTTAAACTAATCGCCTGTATTTTGCGTTCTTTTTTATGAGGTTCGGCTTGCTTGCCACTAATGTAATGCACAATAACCGCAATCACCGTTAGCAAAAACACCGCGCCTATGAGCGCGGGGATATAAGCACGAAAAGGATGTTTCTTGCTCATTGCTTTATTTAATAGTTTGGGTCACAAGACCGATTTGGGTAATATCCAATTTGCCCAGCAAAGCTAAGATGTTGACCACCTTGACATACTGCACCGCAGAATCACCTTTAATTACCACAGGCAAGGCAGGATTGATTGCCTTGTATTGTTGCAAGTTGGCTTCTAACTGTTCCATAGTTACAGGATAAGTATCCAAAAAAATCGAACCATCTTCAGTGACCGTAATCGATTTCGTTTGTGGTTTGGCAAGACTGGGCGTATCGCTAGCTTTAGGCAAGTTGACGGTAATACCTTGTACGGAGGCGGTACACATTAAAATGAATACCACCAACAACACATAGGCTAAATCCAGCATCGGCGTGACGTTAATCTCGTCATACGCTTCATTATCTTCTTGTACTTTCATGAGCTAGCGTCCTTTAGGTGTGCTGTTCTGCTAATTTAGCGATGAATTCATCCACAAAAACGTGCATGTCAGTAGTCACTACTTTGATTTTTGAGCCGATGTAGTTATAAGCAAATAAGGCAGGAATCGCCACGCCCAAACCCGCGACGGTTGCCACTAATGCGGCGGCGATACCGGGTGCAATCGCGTTGACGTTGACCTCACCACTGGCGGCAATCGCGGCAAAAGTAATCATTACCCCAACTACTGTACCTAATAGCCCTAAGAATGGGCCACCACTAATCGCAATAGTCAGTAGTACCATTTGTGAATTGAGTTTTTGCAACTCGCGCATTAATACTGCATCCATTGAGGCTCTGACCGCAGTCATCGCCGCCGCTGAAATGGTGGTAGTGTTTTTGCCCAAACGGCGGCTCATTTCTTCTACGCCAACGTGATAGATGCGATAAATGTTTGAACCTGCAAATTCACTTTGATTAGCACCGCTGGTGAGCGATAACAATAACGGTGACTCGTCATAATCTTCGTCATCGTCACTGCTGGCATGATTGAGTTTGGTCATTTCAGCCACACTGAGTTTGCTAAAGGCTTGTTCAAACTTTTTGTTATCGCGTTGCGCTCTGCCGACAATGATTACTTTAGTAATAATTACCATCACACTAATCGCAAACATCACGCCTAAAATACCGATAATCACCCAGCCATCGATGGTCACGTTATTCAAAGTCGACATTAAATAAGACTCGCCACCTTCTTCTTGGTCAGGAGTTGAATCTTCACCATAGGTGAGTACAGGTGAATTAGCACCCTGCATTAACACATCAAACTTAATATCGTTAGCAGTACGCGCCAGTTTGACTATTGATAATTGGTCTAAATCACCGACAAAACCGCGTGAACCGTCTGCATCCGCGCCTATGGTTAAATCACCCGTCAATTCAGGTAAATTTATAGGATAAGTTCTCGCCGCCACACCATCGACATACATGGTCAAATCATTAGCGGTTGCCACTAAAGCTAAGTGATGCCACGCGCCTGCATTCACAGGCAGAGTGCTGGCAAACTCTTCTTTAACAGGGTTGCTGATTTCTAAATAAGGGGTTTGCTCTCTAATGGCTAACTTAAAACCATCACGTTGCAATAACACCGTGTTTTGTTGCAACTTATCAATTTTAATCCAAGTAGCAAACGTCCAACCTGTCACCGGGGTCATTGCCAGCGAAGGCTTAGCAGGAACGCGGATAATTTGACTACCCATCATTTCAGCCGCTTCAGCAATCAAGCCCCCTTCAATGACTGAGCTAGTGGCTTCGATAGGATTATTAGCATTAGCAGTTAAATCCGTGATAACTTTTTTATTTAGCGGATAATCTAATGCGGTGGTGACATCGAACATTCCTGCGGTATCTTGTCCGTCTACGGCTTTAGCATTACCGTAATACAACCAAATGGCAGGTTCGGGGCTGGTCGCAATATCTTTAGGCAATTGCACCCAAATCAGAGCCATTTCATTAACAGCATCGATTTTTTCGATATAAAACTTGAGTGGGGTTTTTTCATCGCCTGCTAGCACGCGAATGTCTTTACCTTGATCGGCTAAATCAGCAAAAAAACCAAAATTACCCGTGTGCAAACGAATTAAAGCCAAAGCATTACCCGTAGGCAAAGTGACTGCACTTTGCTGTAATTTAGGCATGTCTAAGCTAATTTTTTTCTTATAGCCCCAATCATCGTTCCACCATGCCGATGCCATTGTAGGCACAAGCAGTAAAAAAAGAGTCAACCAAGTAAAGCGTTTCATTTTGAATCTCAATGTCATAGCAATGGCAGGAATTGTTACAAAAAATCATTACAGGATTGTGACGTGCTTAGAGAATGGCACAGCAATTGAACATGAGCAACGTCTGTTGCAAAGCTCAAAAACCGCAATCCAGACTGTTATATACTAACATAGATAGCGAGTAAGGCCACGGCACAAGCTATAAGCCGCATAGAAAAAATAAAACACCTGTAAGTACAATAATTAAGTCTAGTATTTCTTCTTTTTAGCTGATTGTTTACGATGATATGAAAAATATAATCAGAAAACAAATTGCTAAATTCGATTAAACAATCTAAAAAACAGATTTATTAAGAGCATAAACATTCAAAAGTAAGTAACGACTTAACTTTAAGTATGGGTTACTTTTTTGTCTGAATTAACATTTACAAAATTTTAAAATTAACAAGCTTTATTTAATAAGTATATCTTGCTGATTCTTTAATTTTAAAAATCCTGATTTGGATATAAGCTAACTTGAGAATAAAACTATTTGGAGATAGTCATGAAACGCGATTTTTTATTTTCTTGTTATCAAACCCCTAGAGGTAAATTATTACAAGAAGCCGAAGCGCAATATTTGCAACGCTCAATTACCGTGAGTTGTCAACAAACCCTATTACAAATAGGTGGCTTGGGTTGGGAAAGTGATTTTATTGATGGTGAGCTATATAAAAACTATACTATTTTAGATGCTAAAAAATTAGGTTATTGCACACTGCGAAAAATACAAGGTAAAGCCTATTGTCTACCTTTAAAATGTGATAGTGTTGATATGATTATTGTGCCGCATTTATTAGAATTTGATGAATACCGTTTTCAAACCATGCGTGAAATAGAGCGCGTATTAAAACCCGAAGGCTTATTAATTATTATTAACTTTAATCCGTGGAGCTTATGGGTACGTTATCAATATCTATGGGATAAAAAACTCGCTGATTCATGGAATGCCCATTTTATTGCGCGTTCGCGGGTATTAGATTGGTTAAAACTTTTAAACTTTGAAGTCATTAGTGCCAGTGATTTTATGTTAGATAATACTAAACACAGTCATGGTAAATCTATTTCGCGTAATTGCGCCTTATCGGCGAATGCTTATGCAATTAAAGCCATTAAACGCCGTTATAATTTAATTCCATTAACCCCTGTTAAAAACTTTGCTCAAAGCTTAGCGATTGCTAATGCGGCGGCATTTACTCAAAATGAACAACACGATGAATGATATTGTAATAATTTATACTGACGGCGCGTGTCGCGGTAATCCCGGGATTGGCGGTTGGGGCGCGATATTGCGTTATAAAGGCACAGTTAAAGAATTTTATGGCGGTGAAGCGCACACCACTAATAATCGCATGGAATTAATGGCGGCAATTAAAGCCTTAGAAGCATTAACCCGTCCTTGCAAAGTACAATTACATACTGATTCAAAATATGTATTGCAAGGGATTACCGAATGGATGATTAATTGGAAAAAACGCGGTTGGAAAACCGCTAATAAATCAGCGGTTAAAAATGAAGATTTATGGCGGCGTTTAGATTTAGCCATTGCTAAACATGATATTGATTGGCAATGGGTTAAAGGACATTCGGGTGATATTGATAATGAACGCGCCGATGCTTTGGCTAATTTAGGCATTGATACCCTTAAGGTTAATTGTGTGTAGGGGTAAATTATTATTTGCCCCTACAGTTTAGCAAGAATTTATTCAGTAAATTTGCGATAATAATAAACTATGATTTTAATTAGGATTAAATACGACTATGTGGTTTAAAAATTTATGTGTGTTTCGTTTAACAGAAAGCTTTTCTTTAACAACTGAGGAATTAGAAGAAAAATTAGAAACCTTAGCATTCCGACATTGCGCACCACATGAAGAATCGAGTTTTGGTTGGACATTTCCTGTGAGTACACCTGCTAATTCTTTAGTTTATAGCGCGAATGGTTTTATTATGCTGTGCGCTAAAAAAGAAGAACGGGTATTACCCTCTGCTGTGGTACATGAATTAGTACAAGAACGCATTGAACAAATGCAAGAACAATTAGGGCGGCGTTTATCTAAAAAAGAACGCACCGCTTTAAAAGATGAAATCATTTTTGAAGCCTTACCTAAAGCATTTACTTTTTCGCGTAAATCTTTTGCTTATATTGATACTAAAGGCGGTTGGTTTATTGCGAATAGTTCCTCATTAAAAAGCGCGGAAGATGTATTGAGTTTATTACGACAATCTTTAGGGTCTTTACCTGCTATTCCATTAAATACTATTAATAGACCCGCAACAATAATGACACAATGGTTATTAAATGAAGAGACTATTCCTAATGATATTGCCATTGAAGATGAATGTGAATTACGTCAGCCCGAAGAAAATGGCGCGATTGTGCGTTGTAAACGTCATGATTTAACTTTACCCGAAATTAAAAATCATTTGGATAAAGGTAAAGAGGCTATTAAATTGGCAATGAATTGGAATGATAGATTAGGATTTATTTTAGATGAAACCCTAACTATTAAACGGCTACGTTTTTTAGAGTTAATTCAACAACAAGCCGCTGAAATAGAAGTGCATGATGAAGTATCGCGTTTTGATGCGGATTTTGCCATTATGGCACTGGAATTAAATCAGTTTTTACCGCGATTATTGGATTTATTTGGCGGCGAGGCTAAGGCATAAAAAAAGCCCGATGAGTGTATCATCGGGCTTTTTTAGAACTTATTTAGATTTAAATAAGTTATTATTTCATCATAGTTTTTTTGAACATGCTGTCCAATTTCATGCTAGTTTCGCGAGCGGCAGCAGCAGCATCACGAGCAGCAGCTTCTGCAGCAGCAGCTCTTGCAGCGGCATCAGCAGCTGCGCTTTGCGCGCCAGCAGCATCAGAAGAAGCAGTTGCTACTGAAGTTTTTAAGCTGTCAATTTGTGATTGCAAGTTTGCAATGTCATCAGTGCTGGCACAGCCAACAACTAAACTAGCAACTAATGCAACCATTGATAATTTCACTACTTTGTTCATATTGTTTCCTTGGTTTGAGAGTTATTTACTATAAAAAAACCGTCCAGCTGAATGCAATTTTACCAATAATGATTGATTTTTCCAGCTTTATTTTATTTTCACTAAAGTTCCCGTATCGACTAATTGACTTAAATGGTCGATTTGACTATTAGTGAGCGCGATACAACCGTGTGTCCAATCGAACAATTTATGAACCCGAATATCACCTTGACCCAAGCCATGAATGCCGATTTGCCCACCCAATGGGGTGTTTTGCGGTGGAATTTCATGACGCTCATGTGCCTCAATAATACGGTCATGCGTTTCTTGATTAATTACACCTTTTGCCAAGGCTTTTTTGGCATCGTCTGCCGATGGATAGGTCAGTCCTAGAAATTTCTTGAACATACTTTTTTCACCAATCCAACCGATACGATAATCACCATGTGGGGTAATATTGTCGCCACGATGGTTTTTTAAACCCGCACCACCGCGCCCAATGGCAATTTCGAAAAGCGTTTCTACCGTTTGCTCTCCTTTTTTAACTTCTATTTTTTTGGCTTTAGTATCGACTAACAGCCAAATATCACTGCTCGCCATAGTGGTGAGGCTAAAAAAACTACAACAAATAAATAAACAAATTCGTAACATCGTAAAAATCTACACTGAAAAAGGTTTTTGGTGTACTTTAATCCACCACGTTAATTGTCTCAACAAGGAGTCACTATGCACATAGAAACTATTAATACACAGCCTTATGGGGATCAAAACCCTGGTACTTCGGGGCTTAGAAAAAAAGTAAAAGTTTTTCAACAGCCACATTATTTAGAAAATTTCGTTCAAGCTATCTTTGACTCCTTAGATGACTTTACAGGAAAGACTTTGGTATTAGGCGGCGATGGCCGTTATTTTAACCGAGCCGCTTTGCAAATCATTATTAAAATTGCCGCCGCTAATGGTTTTGGTGAGTTAATCATCGGACAAGGTGGACTGTTATCTACGCCTGCCGCTTCACATATTATTAGAAAGTATCAAGCTTTCGGTGGCTTGGTGTTATCAGCCTCTCATAACCCCGGCGGTCCTGATGAAGACTTTGGCATCAAATACAATGTTAGCAACGGCGGCCCTGCGCCTGAAAAAGACACTAAAGCCTTTTATGAGCGTAGCCAAGTCATCGACTCTTATAAAATAGCTCACCTCGATGACATTGATTTAGACAACATCGGCACGCAAATAATCGATGGTTTTAAAATTACCATTATCGACCCTGTGAGCGATTATGCCGAGTTGATGCAATCCATTTTCGACTTCCCCTTATTAAAGAATAGCATTAGCTCAGGTTATATCACTTTATTATTTGATGCCATGAGTGCGATTACTGGCCCTTATGCCAAACGCATTTTAGTGGATATGCTCGGCGCACCTACCAGTTCAGTGATTAATGCTGAGCCGTTAGAAGATTTTGGTGGACATCATCCCGACCCTAACTTAGCGCACGCGCATGAACTCGCTGAGCGTATGTTTAGTGATGACGCGCCTGTGTTTGGCGCGGCCTCAGATGGTGATGGCGATCGTAATATGATTACGGGGCGACATATTTTTGTAACGCCTAGTGATAGCTTAGCCATTCTTGCCGCAAATGCGCATTTAATCCCCGCTTATAGCCAAGGCATTAGTGGCGTGGCGCGTTCTATGCCCACCAGCCAAGCGGTTGACCGTGTGGCGGTGCGTTATAACATCCCTTGTTATGAAACCCCAACAGGTTGGAAATTCTTTGGCAACTTGCTGGATGCGGGCAAAATTACCTTGTGTGGCGAAGAGAGTTTTGGCACAGGTTCAGACCACGTTAGAGAAAAAGACGGCTTATGGGCAGTATTATTTTGGTTGAACTTGGTTGCTAAAAGACGGCAATCAGTCGCTGATATTGTCCACGAACATTGGCAAACCTTTGGGCGCGATATTTATTGTCGCCATGATTATGAAGCCATTGAAACCCCAATTGCGAACGCTATCGTTGAACACTTACGCGCCCAAATCACTGAATTGAAAGGGCAAAGTTTTGGTGAATACACCGTGAGTTACGCGGACGAGTTTTGTTATCACGATTCAATCGATGGCAGTATTAGTGAGCGTCAAGGCATACGCATCGGTTTTACTAACGGTTCACGCATTGTGTTCCGTTTATCTGGCACTGGCACAGTGGGCGCGACACTTAGAATTTACATTGAACGCTTTGAAGCCGATGCCAGCAAACATAATCAAGACGCGCAAGTGGCTTTGGCTGAATTAATTAATTTAGCCGAACAATTCTGCGGCGTGAAACAACGCACAGGTAGAACCGAACCTGATGTGGTGACCTAATAGCTTTAAATTAAAGCACGGGAGTATAAACTACGCTTATACTCCCGTATTTTATTAACTTAAGGATTAAAATTTTGTCGAAAAAAACAATAACGGTAGTATTATTTTTAGCATTTTATTCTTGCAAATTCTAATTAAAAATTTTTAGGCAATTTTAAAAACTAAAGTCTGTGTTAAGTCGTGATAGTAATTATTTTTTATACAGTCATAATAATTATGCACCTAAAAATCAGAAGCTTTATTTGTTATAAAACTAATAACCCTACAGTTAAAATTTACGCAATAAAAAAATGAATTCCCGATTAGGTTTATTAGCATCAGCAATCCATTCATTAGTCCATTTCATATCCGCCATAACATTTTTTTTATAATCAACTTCAATGGTTTTAATTAATTGTCCGTGACGATTTAAAATAGCATTTAATTCTAGCGCAGTGGCTTTACCACCCGAACTATAAGAGAGCGCGACATATTGGGCATTGACTGTTTTAATTAATTGTTCAATAGCATTGACTGCAATAAATTGTCCTGACTCATCTTTTCTAAATTCTTCAAAAACCCCAGCGGCTATTCTATCAGAGCTGTCTATTCTACGACCCGCTGCGCCAAATAATTCGGGTTTATCATTTTTACAAATAGTTGACCATAAATGATAATAACTGGCATATCTAACGCGTGAAGGCGGCATTTTTTCATTATTTGAACCATAAGGCGGATCAAAATAAGCCAAGTCAACTTTAAGGTCTTTTAAGGATTCAAATATATCGCCTTTTAAAACCGTATGTTGATTATGATGGGTAATTAATTTAGGCACTTTTAAACGCATCGGTTTATAAGAACGCGCTGACCACTGTTTTAAATACGAACTAAAATGCCCTAACGTATTATCAACTTCATCCATAGCCAGTATTAAACTGGTTAATACGACGGCTCTGTCTATTTCACCAAGATTTAAACGCTCTATTTCATCACGAATGGCATCGAGTTTTTGAGTATTATGCAGTTGCCACGGCTTTTTTGAGCCATCTTTTTGTACGGCACTACCGTTAAAATCTAAGCCACCATAATGCTGTGAAAACCAGCCATCATAGCCTTTTAAATGATTAAGATAATCAATTAACGCTTGGTATTCAATTGGCGATTTATTAGATTTTAAATAACACAAACCAAATACATAAGACCACTCTGATATATCATTACTAGTGACCGTAAAACCTGATTGGGCAAGGGCTTGTGATACGCGAGTTGTACCTGCAAAACCATCTAAGACGCTAGTGACGTGAATATCATCAAATAACGATAAGATATGAGCAATTAATTTAAGTTTTGAACCCGCATATTTAATGCCTTGGGTGGGGGGAATTATTAGGGAGTTATTAGCAGATAGAGACATTATAGTAACTCAATCTATTATGAACTTTACGACTGCCAGTTCTCGAAAGGACTGGCAGTCGTTTGAACGCCAATTAAAATTGGAATCACTATAATTGAAATGTTTAACATGAAGATATTGCATTATGGCAATAAAACAACAGTAGCATTAATAGCTAAAGTTATTAGACTTTAATTAATGCGCCACTAATGCCGCTAATGTGCCATCTTTAGCGTAAATATAAACGGTATTTTCAATCACCACAGGTTTAGCATCAATAGGACTACTTGAGATTTGTACCCGCGCTAATTCTCTGCCATCTTCGGTACTGAGCCAATGTACATAGCCTTCAAAATCCCCCACTACCACATAACTTTGATACACCGCAGGGGCGGTTAATTTGCGTTGATGTAGGGTTTTTTGTTGCCACAATGGCGCACCTGTACGTTGTTCAATTTGCCAAACGTGGCTTTGTGCATCACTTAAATACAAATTACGCCAGTCATTGCTCAAACCGCTTGATGAAGAAATCGTTTCATTACGCCACAGCACTTCACCGTCAGTGGCTGAAACGGCGGCAATACCACCTCGATAACTGGCAATATAAACCGTGCCAGCCGCTTCAATGGGGTCTACGTCTAAATCGACTAAACGTTCAATTTCCGAGCGACCCTTAGGCATAACCACGCTGGTTTCCCAAAGTATTTTGCCATCAACAAGCCGCAATGCCATTAATTTGCCGTTGTCATCGCCACTGATTAAAGTGTCGCCCACCACTAAAGGTGCGCCCGCGCCGCGTATGCTTAATGCGGGGACATTATGTTCATAAGCCCATAATTTACCGCCTGTTTTTTCATTTAAAGCAACCACTGTACCGTCTGTGGAACGCACCACCACCACATTATTGGCTACCACAGGCACGGCTAAAATTTCACTGCTTAAATTGGTTTTCCACAATTGCTTACCTGTCTCACCATTTAAAGCGACTACTTCGGCATCGCTAGTGCCTACTACTACCGTGCCTTCACCAATACCCGGGCCACTGGAAATGTTTTTTTCGGTTTTCGTTTTCCAAATTAAATCACCCGTACTGGCATTACGCGCTTGTACTAATCCCTCTTTATCAGCGGCAAATACTTTATTATCAGCAATAGCGGGTAATAATTTTAAACTCTGTTCATCCGCACCTACGCCGACACTTTCTTTCCATAACACCTTAATTTTAATTTCGGGTGCAATATCGATTAATTTAAGCGGCGGGTCACTATTATCTTCACCGCCTTTAAAAAAATTGCCAACCGCATCAAAGGATTCATTCATGGTATCGATTGCGGCGCAACCGACTAAATTAATACAAGCGGATAATAAAAGAATTCGGCGCATTATTTTGTAGAGGTCAGTTTGTCAGGGGCAGTTAAATCATCGATTTTAAACTGTAATAAGGGTGAGCGATAACCGTCATCAATGGCTTTTTTATAAGAAGTACGCGCTTGGTCAAAACGCCCTAAAGCCACATATAAATCACCAACTAATTCATCATAATTACCTTCAAATTTAGCATTGCTTGAAGGGTCTACTTCATTGATAAGTTTTAAACCTTGTTCATATTCTTTATTAGCCAGCATTAAACGCACTAAACGAATTTTAGCAATATTGCTCAATTCTTTATTAGAGCCTGAGGCAATTTTTTCTAATAAAGTTTTAGCGGTGGCAATGTCGCCTTTTTCAACTTTTAATTTAGCTAAAACTAAAGCACTATAAGCGGCATAATCTGATTTTGGATAATCATTTTGCAAACGCTCGGCTATTTTATCAGCATCGTCTTTTTTAGCGGATTGCGCGGTTTTAGTTAATTGCGCATATAAAGCTGAGGCTTGCTCAGACTGTTCTTTTTTATATTCTTGCCAGTAATTTGTCCCTAAAATAAGGGCAATACCTAAAACTAATCCTGAAATAGTTGAAACCTTATTAGCTTCCCACCATTTTTTTAATGCCTCGAGCTGTTGCTCTTCTGTTTCATACATGTCCACGGTTATGTCTCTTTAAACTTTAGTTATAAAAAAGCTAATGCTAATTACATTAGTGTTTAGTTTTTAAGCGGCAATTTCAATATACTGCACAATACTATTTGCCTGTGGTATGGGCAAACCATCTGCAAGTATTCCCTCAAGATGAAATTCAATTGCTTCACGAATTTGATACTCAGTTTCTTCAATCGTATTACCCGTGGCAATACAACCCGGTAAATCGGGAACATAAGCGCAATAATTATTTGCCGCTTTTTCAACAACAATGGCATAACGCATATCCATTACTCCTTTATTTGTGCTTGCTTGAGTATACTGTTTAAAGTACCTATCGCCACATCATCACTGGGTTTTCCCGATACGGTCACGCGTCCAGTTTTAATAGGATGTTTAAATTGACGATGACTTCCTTTTGTTGCAACCAGATACCAGCCTTCTTTTTTTAGTAGTATTAAAATCTCGCTGATTTTCATAATAACTATAATTATTTATTTGAAAATAAATCCACTAAATAAATAATCGCTTGTTCTAATGATACGCTTTGTTGACTACTTTCATGACGCAAAGCTTTAATACTCACGGTATTATTATTAACTTCATCTTCGCCAATAATTAACGCGTAATCCGCGCCGCTTTTATCGGCTTTTTTAAATTGGCTTTTAAAACTACCGCCTTCAAGATTAACTTGTAGTTTTAAATGCGGCAAAGCATCTCTAATTTTTTCAGCAAAAACTAAACCCACGCGTTCAGCTTGCTCACCGACTCTAATTAAATACACATCAATAGGTTTAGCGATGCTAATTTCAATGGTTTCCATTAAAGCTAACAATCGCTCCATACCCATTGCAAAACCCACGGCATGATTTTCTTTACCGCCTAATTGTGCAATTAATCCATCATAACGCCCACCCGCACACACTGTACCTTGTGAACCCAATTCAGTAGTGACCCATTCAAATACGGTATTGCAATAATAATCTAAACCACGCACTAATCGGGTATTTAATTGATACGCAATACCCAAATCATCTAATATATCAGTAATGGTTTTAAAATGCGTTAAACTCGCTTCACCTAAATAATCCATTAATACGGGGGCATTAGTAATTAATACTTGCATAGCAGGATTTTTACTATCTAAAATCCGTAAAGGATTAGTATGTAATCGCCGCTGACTATCTTCATCTAATTGCTCTTGGTATTGCTCAAAATACTTAACTAATTGCTCACGATATATTAAACGCTCTTGCGCTGTGCCTAATGAATTTAATTGCAATGTTACTTTGTCTCTAATGCCTAAACGTTGCCACAGACGGTGCATTAATAATAATAATTCAGCGTCAGTTTCCGCGCCTTGCATACCATAAGTTTCTACGCCTAATTGAATAAATTGACGATAACGTCCTTTTTGTGGACGCTCGTGTCTATACATAGGGCCGTAATACCATAATCGGTGAGTTTGATTATGTAATAAGCCGTGTTCTAAACAGGCGCGTAAACAACCCGCTGTGCCTTCAGGACGCAGAGTTAATGAATCACCATTACGGTCTTCAAAGGTATACATTTCTTTTTCGACAATATCGGTGACTTCACCAATAGAGCGTTTAAATAATTCGGTTTTTTCTACAATCGGCAAACGAATTTCACTATAACCATAGCCGCTTAATACTTCACGAATAATAGTTTCAGCGTATTGCCATAATGGGGTTTGTTGCGGTAATACATCGTGCATACCGCGTATTGCTTGAATGAGTTGTGCCATGTTGTATTAAATTAAGTTTTAATAGTCTATTGTTTTACTTTGTTTAGCTTCATTAGAAAGCGGAAAAGTTTCTGTTAATAAGCGTTGATATTCTTTTGCAATAGCATTATTACCTAAAGCATGTTCAGTTTTTAGGGCAATAAATAAAGATTCAGGGTTTTGCTCACCCACTTTTAAACTGCGTTGCCAATAACCTTTAGCCGCCCATAAATCATTACGTTGAAAACTAATTTTTTGCATGGCAAGTAACGCAGGGGCGTAAGTTTCATTAGCTTGCAAGGCTTGTTTAAAATAATTTTCCGCTTCAGTTTTATTATTCATAGCAACCGCGCAATAACCCGCATTACTCAGTGCTAACCATTGTTGGCGATTGAGCGGATTAAACGCGGCTTTATTTAATAACTCCATGCCTTGTTTAAATTCACCGCGTTCACATAAAAACTGCCCAAAATTATTTAAAACTCCTAAATCATCTGAGGCTAAATTGAGAGCCGTATTAAATTCTTCTCTGGCATTATTATATTGCCCAATACGATTATAAAGTACTGCTAAAGTATTATGTGCTTGTACATTACTCGAATCATCTTTTAAAGCGAGTTCTAGGTTTTCTTTGGCAATATCTAACATGTTCATGTTTAAATAATGCTGACCTAATTGCAGATGAATATTGGCGGCATCTTGATCGCGTTTTTCAAACGCCGATAAACTACTGCAAGCAATAACGATTGCTGATAAGGTACAAATAATAATAAGGTTGCTTTTAGCTAGCATGAGAACTAACAGCGGTTTTGAGTTTTAAATGACGGCGACTTTTATCAGCGACTTGTCCTACTAATTGTCCACAAGCGGCATCAATATCTTCACCCCGCGTTTTTCTAACTGTAGTCACAATCCCCGCATCGTTTAATAAGGTTTTAAACTTTAATATCGTTTCTTTTGAAGAACAACGATAAGGTGATTGCGGAAAAGGATTAAAGGGAATTAAATTTAATTTAGAAGGAACTGTTTTTAATAATTTAATTAAACCCCGCGCATCTTCCATAGTGTCATTAATGCCATCGAGCATCACATATTCAAAAGTAATGGTTCTGCGCGGCGCGATTTTAGCGTTATCTTTGCACGCTTGGATTAATTCTTTTAAAGGATATTTTTTATTAATCGGCACTAATTCATCACGCAATTCATCACGCACGGCATGTAATGATACCGCTAAACTGACATCACATTCTTGAGTTAAGCGTTGCATGGCAGGTACTACGCCAGAGGTGCTAATAGTGACTCTTCTTTTTGATAAACCATAAGCAAAATCATCCATCATAATATTCATGGCGGCGACCACATTATCAAAATTTAATAATGGCTCGCCCATGCCCATCATAACCACATTAGTAATTCGATTATCATTACCTAAACGTTTTTGCGCTTGATATAACTGACCAATGATTTCAGCAGTCGTTAAATTACGATTAAAACCTTGCTGTGCCGTTGAACAAAAAGTACACGCTAAAGCGCAACCAATTTGTGAAGAAACGCATAATGTGCCGCGATTTTCTTCGGGAATAAATACGCTTTCAACGCGATTCCCACAACTGGTTTGCATGACCCATTTATAAACGCCATCACTGGCGATTTTTTCTAATACAATTTCGGGGGCTTGAATAATACAATTTTCTTGTAAATACGAGCGCAAGGATTTACTGAAATTAGTCATCAGCTCAAAATCAGTAATATCTTCGGCATATAGCCATTTCATTAATTGGGTGGCACGAAAGGGTTTTTCACCTAATTGGGTGAAAAATTCAATTAAGCCTTTTTTATCGAAATTTAATAAATTAATAGGTTGTGGATTCATTTTATACGGCTAGTTAATATAGCCCCAAGTTTTAAACTGCATTTGAAATTCATCTTGATTTTTAAAAACCAGATAAAATAAGTATTCAGGAGCTAAATCAAGTTCACTGAACCAAACAATAGTCCCAAAGTTTAACTGAAAATTTTTAAAAACATTTTTATCTTTTAAACAAGCAAATACTTTTCTTTTTTCGGTGTTAATTAATTCTTTTAAATTAGCAACACCTACCAAGCCATTATTAAATGTTAATTGAATTTTATAATCTTCAAGATAAACGGCTTTTGTTATAGATAACATTTTCTAAAACAAACCTAGCAGGTTTTTAAAACCTGCTAGGTTTTAATCATCAATTAACGCGTTCTTGCACAAAGTTCATTGGCTGAAAAGAAATAAGCAATTTCTCTTTGTGCAGTAGAGAGAGCATCTGAGCCATGTACGGCATTTTCATCAATGCTTTCAGCAAAATCAGCGCGAATTGTGCCAGCGGCGGCTTCTTTTGGATTAGTAGCACCCATAATTTCACGGTGTTTTAATACCGCATTTTCGCCTTCTAATACTTGCATCATCACAGGGCCTGAAATCATGAAAGCAATTAAATCTCTAAAAAAACCACGACCGCTATGCTCTGCATAAAAACCTTCCGCTTGGGCTTGGGTTAAATGCACCATTTTTGCGGCAACTACACGCAAACCATTTTGTTCAAAACGGCTGTAAATTTCGCCGATAACGTTTTTTGCCACTGCATCGGGTTTAATGATAGAAAAAGTGCGTTCGATTGCCATAATGCTGTAATACTCCTAAGTTTAAATAAAAAAGATGTTTTATTATAGCCCATTTAAAGCTAAGGCTATAATTTGTTGCGTTTTGTGTTAAATACTAAGGTAAATTATCTAATACATCGCCTTCTTTTGCGACAGGTATTAAATCAGCAGGACTGACTTTTAATAATAATGCCGCAGGGCTTGCAATAAAAATAGAGGAATAAGTACCAAAAAATACCCCAAATAATAAAGCAATAGAAAAGCCGTGAATCACTTGTCCGCCTAAGAAAAATAATGATACTAATACTAATAAGACCGTCAGTGAAGTCATAATAGTACGACTCAATGTCACGTTGATTGAGATATTCATCATTTCTTCAACCGTTAAATTACGCATGGTTAAAAAACTTTCTCTAATTCTATCGTACACCACGATAGTATCGTTTAATGAATAACCAATTAACGCCAGTATTGCCGCTAATACCGTTAAATCAAATTCTAAACCAAAAACTGAAAATACCCCCAATGTGACAATTACGTCATGAAAAGTCGCAATAATTGCCCCTGTAGAAAATTTCCATTCAAATCGCCACGCGACATAAACCAAAATACCAATGGTTGAATAAAGCAACGCTAAAAAACCATCTTCGGCTAAATCATCACCTACTTGCGGGCCTACGAATTCCACACGGCGCAAACTGGCGGGTTCTTTTACCTCTTTGTTAATGGCTTCTAATACTTGGGTGCTTAAATCATTACTGTTTAAACCTTCATGCAGTTTTAAACGAATTAAGACATCTTTGGTTGTACCAAAGTTTTGTACGGTGGCATCACCAAAACCTGCTTTATTTAAAGTAGCGCGTAATACATTTAAATCAGCGGCTTGTTTATAACCCACTTCAATTAATGTGCCGCCTGTAAAATCAATGCCCATTTGCAAGCCGCGCACGGCAAGTGAACCGATAGAGATAATCATTAATATCGTTGAGAAAATAATGGCGATATTGCGATTACCAATAAAATTTATATTTGTTTGTTTCATGTGAGTGAGGTGACTATATAACACTTAAGTAATGGTTTATCAGTAGCGTTAATTAATCGGGATAGAATTCACTATCTAATAATTGCGCTAATGTCCAAGGATTATTTAAAGGAAACATACTTTTATCTAAACCCGTTTCTTTTGCCGCTAAGGTTCGGGCTTTACTATAAGCGCGAAGCATAATGTCATTGAGTTGGGGTTTTAAACTAGGATTATCCTCTAATACGTCAAAGCAATTATCACGCTGACCTTCAATCGTTAATTGCCAGCTTTTACCGCGCCGCACGGGCTGATATTGCCATTTTAATAAATGTACTAATAATACAGTTAATCGATTGTCTAATTCGCGTTTTTCACTACGTCCCATGGTTTCTATTTCTTCTAGCAAATTGACAATATCTAATTCATTAAGTCGCCCAGCTTTTAATAAAAAAGCTTGCTGTTGCGTCCAACCGTAAAAGTCTTTTTGATAATCAATCATGGTCTGTTATTGAATAGTTGTAGGGGCGAATTCATTCGCCCAGCCCAGCTTACAAGGCGAATAAAATTCGCCCCTACAGTGAATAATTAAATCGATAATTTCTCAACGCGGCGCGAACCATATATCCAATTAATAACCATCCGCGTTCCCGTAATAGCGGTAAACATGGATGATAAAATACCAATAATCATGGTAATGGCAAAACCTTTAACTGAGCCTGTACCAAACGCAAATAATACAACGGCTACCACAAAGTTAGTGAAATGCGAGTCTAAAATAGTCGCCCACGCTTTATCGTAACCAACCGATATAGCTTCTTGTGGATTTTTAGCTAAACCTAATTCTTCTTTAATACGTTCAAATATTAAAACGTTCGCGTCAACTGACATACCCACGGTTAAAATAATCCCCGCAATACCGGGCAGAGTTAAGGTCGCTTGTAATATTGAAAGAATTGAAACCACTATGACTACGTTAAATGCCAAAGCAATATTGGCAATCATGCCAAATACTTTGTAATAAACCGCCATGAATAATACAACTAAGGCAAAACCCACCACAAAAGATAATATACCGCTATCAATATTGTCTTGTCCTAAACTAGGCCCTACGGTGCGTTCTTCAACAATATCAACAGGAGCGGCTAATGCGCCTGCTCTTAATAATAAGGATAAATTACGCGCTTCTTGGGGACTGTCTAAACCTGTAGTTTGAAAACGTTTACTAAACGCGCCTTGAATAGTGGCAACGCTAATGACTTTTTCAACTTTTTCTTTATGACGCACTTTCTCGCCATTAATTAAACGCGTATCCACTTTATATTCAATAAATACCACCGCCATAGGTTTACCGATACTGGCTTGGGTGGTTTTACCCATTTTGCTCGCGCCGACACCATTTAAGGTAATAAATACCGCCGCTCTGCCGTCTTGATCCATGCCCGAAGACGCGTCAGTGATTTGGTCGCCTGTAACGATAATGCGTTTGTCTAATAAAATTGGTGCGCCATTTTTTTCAGTATAAAGTCTGCTACCAACAGGGACATGACCTTCAACGGCTTGTTGCACATCGTGTTCGGTATCAACTAAGCGATATTCTAAAGTCGCAGTTGTGCCTAAAATTTCTTTAGCGCGGGTAGTGTCTTGTACCCCGGGCAACTGCACTACGATACGGTTTTCGCCTTGTTGTTGAATCACAGGCTCGGCAACGCCTAGTTCATTAACGCGATTCCGCAAAGTGGTCATGTTTTGCGCTACGGCAAATTTTTTGATTTCGAGCGCGTCTTTTTTAGAAATAGTCAGCCACACTTCGTCTGGTACTTGTGGCTCGGTGATGTCTAAGCCACGGAAATCTTTGCGTAAAATTTCATAAAGTGGGGCTTTATCATCGGCGGTTTTCATTTTAACTTTAATGAAGCCACTGTCTTTAATCACAGATTGATAATGCAGTTTGCCATTACGCAAAGCTAAGCGAATATCGTCTAAATAGCGTTCTTCGGCTTGTTTGACCGCCGCGTCCATGTCCACTTCTAATAAGAAATGCACACCACCGCGTAAGTCCAAACCTAAATACATAGCGTCCGCGCCTAAGGCTTGTAGCCAGCTAGGTGTGGTAGGCGCGAGATTTAAAGCAACCGTGTAGCTGTCACCTAGTTTATCGCGCAGTAAATCGGAAATTTTGAGTTGGTCGTCGCTGTTATTAAAGCGAGCCAGTACGCGCCCGTCTTTAAATTCAAAGGCTTTGTTTGTAACCCCTGCCTCTTTGATTGCCGCTTGAATGTCATCGGCTTGTTTTTGTTCTAATTTGCTAGTGGTCGAGGAGACTTGTACTGACGGGTCATCACCGTATAAATTCGGTAGTGAGTACACTAACGAAACGGCAAAAATCAGTAGTACCAGTATATTTTTCCACAGTGGATAAGTGTTTTGCATGGAGTAGTCCAGTCATTAAACAGGTAAAACATTAATAATCAATCACTTTTTCTCAAGCGGCGTGACTTTTTTAGTGACGGCTTTGTAAGTGCCTTTGGGCATCATAGTTTCAATGCTGTGCCGTTGTACTTGTATGAAGGTGTTATCGTAGATTTCAAGTTTGACGAAATTGTCGTCCATATCAATCACCTTGCCTAAAATCCCACCTGAGGTGACGACTTCTGAGCCTTTGTTAATGGCGGCAATCATTTCTTTTTTCTCTTTGGCGCGTTTGGATTGTGGACGCAAGAATAAAAAATAGAAAAATACTAAAACACCCAAAGGAAACAACATGCCTTCAAGTCCGGGTTGTTGGGAAGCTGTGGCGGCAGGTTCTGCTAGTGCGTCAGAAATAAAGAAGCTCATGATTATGCTCACATTGTTAAAGTTATAAAAAAAGTCCGCCATTATGCCATAGAAGACGGGGCATTTCTTGCTTGTGTGAGTTTTGAGTAGCTTATGTTAGCTATTAAGAAATACAGCGATTTTTTAATACAAGTTTATTGGCACAATCACTTAAATAAACAAAAGGCGATAAATTCTTAATTAGACTTGTTTTACAATAAAATAAATTATCATGATATACAATGGAATCCAAAATCATGATTTTGGACTCCACACACAAAATCAATTGTTTAAAACCCAGTCGCCACAAGTCTATTAATATTTGGTAACGCAAACGATAGGTTTGATAATGTTTTAATATACCTAAATAAGAATTCATACTGCTTAAAAAATAATGTTGTTGTTCTTTGTTGGGTCGTGTTAATTGCACAATAAAATTCCAAAAAAAAAGCCCAATGTATTTTCAACACTGGGCATTAATAATAGTTTTTGTTTAAAATCCTGCACCGCACGCACTAAGAAGGTGTTGTCATTATTAACTTCCCCCTTTGTAAAGGGGGAGAGCTTGCGAGGGGGCGGCGGGGGATTTTAAAAACAGTCTTGGCAAAACCTTTTAATATCAAAGAAAAAGAAGATAGTTTGTTTTATAAATCCCCCCTGCCACCCTTTACCAAAGGGGGGAATCTCTCTCTTTTATCGCTTGATAATACTGGCTTTGCGTAACTTGAGTTATTACAAAGGTTACGACATCAAGTGTTCTTTTAGCCATTGTTTGAGTGCATCGTTTATATGGTTTTGCCAGTCTGTTCCTGTTGATTTGAAATAATTTAATACCTCAGCATCAAGCTTAATAGGCGTAAAAACGCTTGCATCATCGGCGTATGGACTATTATTTTTTTCAGAAGCTAATAGTTCAGTCGCTATTTCGGGGCTAAATAGTTCATATAAAACCTCGGTAGCAGGTCGGAACTGTTTAAAATCATCAGCGGTTAGTTCACGGACTTCGCCATCTTCGTTAGTTAAAGGTAATGGGTTTGCCATATTTACGCGCCTCTCTTGGGTTAGCTTTACGAAAACTTATCACTCTAATGCCGTCAGTTATTGGTGTAAAACATAAAATATGTAGCCTATTGTCAAGATAACCGACTGCTACAAATCGCCGTTCTGGATAATCGTGGCGCACATCTTCTGCAATGCTTGCGCTGTGCCAGTTGAAATTAATTGCCTGTTCAAAAGATAACAACCGCTCAGCAATATTTTTAATATTTTTATTTGCATCAAAGGTAATTTTCATTTTTAAGTATTGACTTTAGTCTGTCATCGTTCCCAAATTAATAAAATGAGTTTATAAGTGTCTTTATAAACGGGTAGTTCGTAATAAAGTGCGATAAATAATTTATTTTAATTATCTGAATGAAGATTTTAAGATTAAAAGATGAGTAAGATTAAATCTCAAAAATCTCAACATCTTACTCATCTTCATTCAGACAATAATAAACAAGCCCTAAAAAAAATCGCCGCGCTACGCGCGAAGAAAAGAGTTAAAGGGATAATAAGTTAAAAAGCCCGCACCGCTCTAACTAACAAGGGGTTGGACTTAAGGTTGTAATTCTGATAACCAACATCGAAGGACTGATACCACGAAAGGCTGTAGTCGTACTCGGAGGAACTCCAGTAGTAGATGGACACAAAACCACCAATATTGGTTAAGGGTGCAGGTGCGCCTTGACCAATGTTTGTGTACATCAAATTGAGTTCATCTTTGCTAGGTAAATACCAATCGCTGTATTTACCTACCACTAAATCATCGGCTAATTTCGCCGCGTAACTGCCTGACCCTTGATTGGCAATGATAGCGGTGGTGTTGGCTTGCCCTGTGCCTATTTTCGTTCCTGTCGCCCCTGTGACGCTGTATGAGCCGTTATACCAAGTCACAGAAGCAGGATTGCCTGAACTATTTAAAATATCTTTCGGCGCGGCGACTAAACCGTGTTTTTTAGTTTTATCCAAATAAAAAATAATGCCGCCTTTGTAAATTTGTCCAATGGCTAACGGGTTGGCATCTTCAAAACTGAGCGATGAAATACCTAATTGCTCACTGCTACTAATGGTTGCGGCATTAATGCTAACAAACGCACCCATACGCAATTGCCACGGCGTTTTACCGTCACCGTTGATTAATTGCACCCATTTATTTTGATTAACGGCGTGATTAAGGGTGACAGCAACACAAGGATAAGTGGCATCGGTACTTGAACAAGTGCTATTACCTACCGCATTACCTTTCAAATAGACTTGATAAGTCGCCGTTGTTGCACTGCTACCTGCGGGTACTTTAACCCACAGTTTATAATTGCTTATTTTTGGCGATTGCCATTGAGCCGTGGCATTACTACCGCCTTGAATCATAATCTGGCTGGCATTGACAATAGTGCCGTCAGTCGCGCTAGCGTTTGCGGTATTATGCCAATAGGGCAATGGCAAGGGTTTTTAGGATTGTTTTCATAAAGTTTCCTTTTGATTGAATGGGCAAGATTGTTTGTTGCATAATTGTTTTACACCTCGTCACAGTTTTGTTTAAGTAGTTCCAACAACTATGCCACCCTATTATGTATAGGTTTTATATTTTCTTATAGTGTATTTTGATAATGATGGTTTAGGCAGTCATGCCGCTATGCAAATTCTAACTATCGGCGTTAATCTTGCATTAACGCATGCTGATTTTATTGTTGTGTAATAAATAACATTCGTTAAATATTTAAAAACAGAGCAAAGCGATAATCGCTTTGCTCTAGGTTTTATTATTAATTGCAATACAACGATATTTCACATCATTTTTTAACACGCGTTTATAAGCGACATTAATTTCTGCCAGTAAAAACCAATACCCAAAATTAGTTTATGATTTTTACGAAAAAGACGTTAAGACAGAAATTCTCTGAATTAGTCGTCGTTTTGCTTAATTATTAATAAATTTCTAGCTTAATGGGTTTTTCTTTTTAAAATCAGGTTATATGATACAACTTAATTTAAAAATATCAGTCATATAACCCATCTTTAAATAAGTTATTGGAAAATACTCAATTATCATCAAGCGTATTTTAATATAAATGCGTCATATCACTCATGTTCTTCATAGAACTATCAATTTAACAAAATCTCGATAGATTTTTTATCTTACCCATCTTGTTGTTTTATTATTAAATGTTACTTATTTTCAAATAGATAGACTTTTATATTTTGTTTTCCCAATCGTTCATAATCAAATTAGATGGCGACACACTTAGTGCTTTCAGGCGTGGCTATCCACTATTTTTTAATTAATAATTATTAATTAAAACAAAATATTAACTATGAATAGAAGAAATAAAAAATCACACTTAGTCTTTGTCGTTATCAGTTTGGCAGTTTGCGTAATTCAAAATAGTCATGCTATGGGAATGGGTGGTGGTGGTGGCAGTAGTCCAACCATTATTGACCCACCCAAAGGCGCGGCATTTAAAGACCCCGTCACCATGAAAAATTTATCTAAAAAAACAGGGATGGTGAAAATTAATTTAGAAGCTAAAGTCGCACCGATTATTATTAGTGGTGTCACTGCTAATTTAAAAACTTATAACGGACATTATCCCGCGCCGACAATTAATGTTAAAAAAGGTGATGTATTAAAAGTGCATTTTAAAAACATCCTATCAAGGTGTTAATTTACACGGACATGATACTGATTTAACTAATTTACATACACATGGTTTTCATGTATCCCCCGACGGTAATAGTGATAATACGGTAGTGCATCAAAAAAGTAGGTTAGTTAATATTAAACCTTTCGGAGTTCAAACCTAGGTTTGAACTCCAGCTAAAATGGCGTTTTGTTAAAACCTACTCTTTTGAAGCACTA
>JBAQSX010000114.1:0-34644 GCA_049296695.1 Methylococcaceae bacterium
GCCTATAAGTAATGACTGCTGACCAATATTTTTTATTGATGATACCAATTATTAAATAACGTGGCTCATCATCACAACGAACAGGAATTTCTAGTCTATTCCAATCTTTCCAAATAATTTGAGCTTCTTCAAAATCTATACCGTGTTTGATTTTGTTGCTTTCACTTTTGTTTTTATCGTATTCAAATAGCATTAATTTTTGGTAGTGCTTCAAAAGAGTAGGATTACAAAAGCTGTAACGTCAAAAAAGTTAGTTAATATTAAAGCTTTAGGCGTTTAAACCTATTTTTTAATTCCAAAAGAATAATATACTAACAAATACGCGGTAATTGTTCGCCGCTTAATAAATCTAAAACCCGCACTACCCCTAAACTGGTCGATAAGGTTAATAAGCCATTGGTATAGTTTTCTTTCACTTCGCCAATAAAGCTGGCTTGTTTTCCCGCGCTGTGTTTTTGTAATAATGCTAAAGCTTTATTCACTTGCGATTTTGGTAAAAATAAAGCAAAACAACCTTCATTGGCAATATATAAAGGATCAAATCCTAGTATTTCACAAGCACTGCGCACTGATTCTTCAATCATTAATTGGCTTTCATTGATTTCAATATGATTATTAGAACTATTAGCTAATTCAATTAAACAAGAAGCCAAACCACCCCGCGTTAAATCCCGCAAACAATGAATATCGATATTTTCAGCAATTAAATCCTGCACTAATGGCGATAATATCGCGCAATCGCTATTAATTTCGCTATCAAATTCTAAACCTTCTCTGGCAAGCATGACTGAAATACCATGACGGGCTATATCACCACTAATAATGACCGCGTCACCGATTTGAATGTGTGCGGGATTAATAGTGATAGTGTCGGCTAATACACCAATGCCTGCGGTATTAATATATAAACCATCACCTTTGCCTTTATCAACGACTTTAGTATCACCCGTGACAATAAAAACCCCTGCTTGCTCGGCGGTTTGTTGCATGGAATTTAGAATAGTTTGCAAGGTTTCTATGGGTAGCCCTTCTTCAATAATTAAAGAGCAACTTAAAAATAAAGGTTTCGCGCCACTCATGGCTAAATCATTGACTGTGCCGCAGACGGCTAATTTACCAATATCGCCGCCTTTAAAAAATAGCGGTTTAATCACATAAGAATCACTGGTAAAAGCGAGTTTTTGTGTGCCTATAGTTAATACCGCGCTGTCGTGTTGTTGCTGGGTATAATCATTATTAAAAGTGGGATGCACGACTCGCGCTAATAATTGCTGCATTAAGCGACCACCGCCGCCGTGTGCCATGACAATTTGCTCATATTGCAAAGGAAGAGGACAGTTTAATTCCATAATGATTTAATTTAAGATAATAAATAATTAATTAATCGTTAATCGCTATAAAAGGCGATAATTTTAATTAATCCCATTCACAAATATAAGGAAATAAATCCGTATCGCCACCGCGTTGCCAAGTCTTAGCATTATTAATCATAAAATGAATGCCACCATTAATACTTTTAGCCATATAGTTTACCATTAAGGATTCTCCATTAATCCAGATAATATCCCCAGAACGGGTAAAACTCGCGCCAATCCAACTGATTTGTTGGTTAGTGAGTGCGGCTAAAAAATTATTCTCATCAGGTGAAGTAATAGTTGCCAGATGTACATTACTGCCCAAATTCATACATTTCATAACTGCTTCATTCCAAGTAATAGCAGTATCAAATCGCTGATAATAATGATTATTAGTATTAAATTTTTGTTGGGTACTATCAGCTAATAAAATGGGTGAGTTTGCATATAAAGCAAGTAAAATAAAGCATAGATTTTTAGCTTTCATTTTTTATTTTCCTGATATTAATTAATTAAAAGTTTTTTCAACCTCACAAATATAATTATATATATTCGTTTTGTTAGTCACCGTAATCACTTTAGTGCTAGTTAATGTTAAAGCATCCCATGTTTTGTTATTTTTCCAAATAGCATAGTCAGTTAAAATAATATCAGAACCCTTTATTTTAGCTGTAGTAACCGCAGTCGCTGGAACAGTACCCACTGTTGTTAATATAACATCAATATCATTATGATTAGTAGGTTGAATTTGATACGAAGTACTTGAATTTGATGTTGATGCCAAAAGTCTACCATCAATCCAATTATTCTTAGTTAAAACCCACTTAGTCCCTGTCAGATTAGATTTTTCGTTATACGAGCTTGGTAAAGCATTATTTAATCCTTGGGTTAAAAAAAATTTTTCAGCATTACTCGATATTGTGACTAAATGTGCATTTGGGTAGGATGTATTATTTTTAGACAAAGACTTACAATCCGCTTTTGCGGCATCCCATGTTGTAGCACCTGTTCTTTGATGATAGTAATGTCCATAAGAGCCACTATCACAATTAGTAGCTGTATTAGACGTACATGTATATTTAATACAATTATTACTATTATTACATGTGTATTCAGGAGGTGGAGGTGGCGGTGTATAACCACCACCTGCGGCAAATACTGTAGGTGAAATTGCCAATATTATAATGCTTGTAACACAGATAAATAATTGATTATTTTTCATTTATCAATTCCTCTTGATTTTTTAAGTGACAGAGTTAGTGACTAATCAAACTATTAGCTATTTGTATTGTCTTTTACAGATGTAAGACAATACAAATGCTAAGAGTTTAATATTTTTATTGATTGATGTAAAACGACTTTGGCTATTTTAGATCAAGTATTTTTTATCACTATTTTATAATGATAAACTAGAGCAAGGCGTGGAAGTTGCTATTAAATGCGTTGCCAATAAAGGGGTGATTGCAGTTTGTAATTTTTTTGTAGAAACATGAGTCGATGGGGGAATATAAATCGCGTTTATTTCACTAGTAGGAATACCACCTTTACTAATATGCACCAAAGAACTACTCAATAAAGTCGTATCATTGCAACTGCCTTTATTTAAATCAGGTAATTCAAAAATATTACGATTTAATCCGCTAATGCTCCCTGTAATATTGAGTTGTGGGGTAGTCCAACCTGAATCAGCTGTCCTAATAATATTATTAGTAAACTGACTAGATTCAAAGTCAGCAAGCGTTTTTCCATTAACAAGTAATTGATTGCCACTGGCAATAATACCTTTTAATTTTAAATCCGCATAGCCACCATTATAAGCATTAGCCGCACGCGATAATATTTGGGCATTATTCATTAATAATATGTCGGCTTTTATTTTAATATCACCCCCTTTAACAGCGAGCTTATTATTGACAGTATAAGTATTAATAGTGGCATTATGTAAATCAATTAATCCACCGCCATCAATATTAACATTACCACCGTTATCGATAGCTGTTTTTGTGATAATATTGGAATCATTACTTAATTTTAATTGATGTGCAAAAGAAATAGCCAATTGTCCCGCGCCAATATTACCTGTGGATTCTGTAGTAATTTGACTTTTATTGTTAAGACTAATATCGGGCGCGGAAATAGTGATTAAGCCTGTGTTAATATCATTAACATTTGTCACTGTAGCATCGTTTTGAATAGTGATTTGTGCATTATCATTTAAACTAAGATAGTTATTAGCGGTTAGATGAATATTGCCAGTTTGACCACTAGAGCTTTCACCTTCAAATACTTTAACCGCAGCTGAAATACTAGAATTATTAGAAATATCAATAGCATTACTTTGTACGACAATATCACCTGCTTTACCACTACCCGACGTAAAAGCTGTAATATGTCCGTTATTTTTTATTGTTAGTTGATCGCTATTCACAGCAATATTACCGCCATCACTTTTATTATGACTTTCAGTAGAAATAACACCGCCATCAATGACTAATTCTTTTGCTTTTTGTATAGTAACAGAGCCGCCTTTACCACTTGAATAACTAATACTGGTAATATCACCACCATTTGTTATTTTATCGCTATTAATGCTAACCGAGCCAGCATTACCTAAGTTATCCGCATAAGTTTCATTACTCGAACTATTAATATGACCACCCTGATTAATAGTTAAATTTTTTGCTTGTTGAATAATAATATTGCCAGCATTACCCGAGTTACTCGTAACGCTACTTATCGTTCCTGAATCAATAATAGTTTCGTTTGAATTATTAGTAATTTTTTCTGAAGATAATATTATATTCTCGCTATTAATAGTAATTGTACCCGCATCGCCTTCACTGTTAGTTTGACTACTCAATTTTCCAGCAGTATTAATTGTTAGCTCATGAGCTTTTAATATAATATCACTCGCTTTACCTTGACCGCTGGTCGTTGTATTAATTGCACCCGTATTTTTTAAGCTTATAGTATTGCTTTCAATATTAATAAGACCTGACTTGGTGGTATCATAGGTGTTATTGTGAATACCGCTATCTGTATGATCGATGTCGCCACTAATAGTCAGTGAATTTGTCTTAATGGTAATTATCCCTGCATTGGCTTTAGTATTTTTATCTGCATTGGTATCTATAGAGGAATTATTTAAATTAATAGCCTCGGCTGTCGCTATTAATTGTCCAGCATTACCTAGGGCATAGCTATTTGCATCAATTAAACTTTCATTATTTAAAGTTATTTGTTGGCTTGCTTTAAGATTAATAAAGCCTGCATTACTTAAGTTTGGATAAATACTTGTATTAGAATTGCCTCGAAACATGGATTTATCTAAGTTAATATTTTTAGCGTCAATGCTTAATTGACCTGCATTACCTGATGAATAGCTACTAATGTCTATTAAACTATAATTACTTAGGGTTAAATCTTCTTTTGTTTTGATGTCAATAATACCTGCGTTAGCGGTGCTATCTAAGTTTAGGTTATTGGCATTACTTTGAAATGCAGCATTATTTAAGCTGATATTATTAACAGATATTGTTAATTGCCCCGCATTACTTGAAGAAAGACTGCTATTGTCGATATAAGCATTAGTTAAATTCAAATTATCTTTAGCATCTATGGTTATATTTCCTGAAGGGTCTGCTAATATGCTTGCTGTAGTCAAATCATCTGTATTACTATTATTAATATAAACGTTTACGGCATTTAATAAAACATCATTTTGATGATCAAAATGTAGATAAGTGCCATCATAATGATTACCAATATAATTACTGCCATCATAATCTGATACAAATTGCCCATCATTTTTTATTGTAATATCCCCCGCTTTATCCCCTAAAAAGCCAAAATCAGTAGGCTCTGAAATACTCAAACTACTATTATTTGCCGTTAATGAAGCTAAAAAAGCCTGACCATCTTTAAACTGTAAACTATCACTGGTACTAATATGAAACGCGGCGGGGACATCAACCGAGGCATTAGTGCCAAAAACAATACCTGCGGGATTGATAAAATAAAAATTAGCCTGTCCGATTTCTGATTTTAATACCCCATCAATTTTTGAAATTTCACCGCCCGTTACCCGACTAATCACATTTTTTAATTGATTATCACCTGTAAAATTAACCGTTTCGTTTTTATCTATATTAAAATGACTAAAACTATGAAATAAATTATGCCCTGAGGTTGTGCCTAAACTTTGGGGAATAGTCATATTGCCAGATAAATGCTTTTCTTCGCCCATAGAACCATCAGTATCAACTTGGGCGTGGGCGTTATAGCTCAAAATTAAGGCAATATGCGCTAATAATAGACTTAATGGTTTCATGGCAGTGAAAATAATGGTGGGGACTGAAGCTTTTATTTTGAAGCAATAAACTTTAAAAAGCTATGTAAATGCAAAAAATTATACGCGCCAGTCGCTTTATGAATTGAGAATTCAAAATAAACTGTATTTTTATTCATTATTTTTAGTGACTTTAATAATATGCCCGTCATCCATTTCAGCCATACGGTCGGCAAAATTAAAAATTCGCGCATCGTGGGTGACAATAATTAAGGCGCGGTCTTTATGCACCGCCACTTCTTTGAGTAAATTCATCACATTATGTCCGCTGGTATGGTCTAAGGCACTGGTGGGTTCATCGCAAACAATTAAACGTGGACTATGCACTAACGCTCTAGCAATAGCGACACGTTGTTGCTGTCCACCTGATAATTGTGCAGGCAAGGATTTCCAGCGATCGCCCAAGCCTACACTTTCTAATACTTTAATGGCTTGTTTTTCAGCCACAGCGCGTTTGACACCGTTGATAATTAAGGGAATAGAGACGTTTTCAGCGGCATTGAGCGCGGGTAATAAGTTAAAGGCTTGAAAGACAAAGCCGATATGTCGCGCTCTAAAGGCAAGTTTTTCTTTGCTTTTTAACTTAGATAGGTTTTCACCAAACAGTTCACACACCCCAGAATCTTGGTCAAGTATGCCCGCTATCACTGAAATTAAGGTGGTTTTGCCACAACCCGAAGGGCCAACTAGCATCATCAGTTCACCTAAGGCAATATCTAAATCAACGCTGTTTAAGGCGACCACTTTTTGATCACCCGTGTCATAAACCTTAATGACTTGACTGCAACGTACCGCAACTTCTTGTTTATTCATAAGATTAGCTTTTAAAAACGATAGCGGGTTCTAAGCGTATCACTTTGATAATGCTAATTAACGCGGCAAACATGCAGATTAAACTCACCCCCGCGCCGCTAAATAGCAGTAATTGCCACGGAAATTTGAAAGCTAAAATCGAGTGACGCATGGCATAACCAAAGAAAGCCGTCAGTCCCACGCCTAAGCAATAGCCAATTGTGCCGACCACCATTGCTTGCAAAATAATCATCCGCAATAGCGTCCAATTACTTGTCCCCATAGCTTTAAGTACGCCAAATTGACGCAGGTTTTCTAAGGTGAAATTATAAAAAGTCTGCCCTGCAATCGCCGCACCGACAATAAAACCCAGTAATACTGAAATGCCAAAGTTAATCGGTATGCCTGTGTTTTTCATAAAATAGTTATAGGTCAGCTCCATAAATTCCTTTTGTGTATAAGCGGCAAGCCCTGTAAGTTTGCTGATACGTTGCGTTAATTGCTTTAAGTCTTGTCCTGCTGTGGCTTTAACTAACACAAAGGACAGTTGTTTGCGTTCACTGGGGGCAAAGGTTTTTGCGCGTGAATAAGTGGTATAGATGACAGGTTGGGATTGAAAAGTACGCGTGACTTTAGCAATACCGACCACAATGGCGCGATGGTCGTTAAGTTCTAAGCTGTCGCCGACTTTGAGTGGCGTGGGTTTGCCACCTGCAATGCTGGCAGGTTTGCCTAATTTGTCTTTCGCGCCATCGACATCGACAATTACGCCATCACTGCGCCGTAAATCTTCGACTTTCCCTTCTAACATAATCGGTGGCCCGCCAATTAAGGTGCTGTCATCTAAGCCAATCACATTGCAGTTTTGAAACGTGCCATCGGTGAGCCGCGCTTTTAACATGCTTTTGTATAAAGGCATGGCCCATTCTATTCCTGAAATGCCGCGTACTCGATATAACTGCGTATCTTGCAAGGGTTTAATATCATCGATAAATTGTACTTTAGGGTCTGTTACCCAAATGTCGGGTAGACCCACATCGGAAATAAAGCTGTAAGAACGCGCCATTAAGCCTAGAAAAATCGCAGGTTGTTGGGTCATAATCAAGGACGCAAAGGTCAGTCCCATGATAATGCCGATATATTTGCCCGTATCACCCATGAGCATTTTTAAAGCGATATGATTCATAAGCTATAACTCGTGGCTTTGGCGTACCGCTTGCAACGCCGCTAAGGAAAATTGGCTGACATGACTAACACTGGTTTGCACGGCGGTATCGTCGGCAATTAATTGCGGATAAAGCCTGTCGATAACCGAGCGCGAATGTTTAAATAATAAACACTGCCCTAAAATACTGGTCACACAACGCTCTACTACCGCCTCAGCAACGCTTTCACCCAAAATAAGACGTACGATTTCAGTCAATAACGCAAAATGCGGGGCAATCATGGTATTAATGATGTCATCAAAGGCTTTAGTCGGTTCGGCAATTTCACGCATAAATAAGCGACTATGAAAACCTAAATGGCTGTCATCTAATAATTTACGAATTAAATTATCAATGAATAAGTGTAAACGTTGCTCAGGCGGCAAGGCTTTGTTGGCGGCGGCATCTTGGGGATAGAGGCGATTAGCTTCTTGGAAAGCAAAGTTTAAGGCTTGCGCGTATAAAACTTCTTTACTGCGAAAGTAGTAATTGACTGAGGCGACATTGACGTTTGCTCTTGCACAAATCTCACGCACGGTGGCATCACGAAAGCCATATTCGGCAAAAACTTCTACTGCCACTTGTAAAAGACGATCAAAGGTCGCCGCGTTATTGGTAATTGCGCTCATACTCTCAAATAATTAAACAGTTGTTTCAAGCGTTTGTATTATATTCTGAAATTATTGTAGGGGCGAATTGATTCGCCTTCTTGTGGTGTGGATTAGGCGAATAAATTCGCCCTTACAATATTTTTCATCAAGTAAAAATATTACGCGCAAAAAAAACCCGCTCATTTAGCGGGTTTCCTTTTTATAATCTATCGTTTTGCGTTTTAGTGTTCGGTAGTGCTTCAAAAGAGTAGGTTTTAACAAAACGCCATTTTAGCTGGAGTTCAAACCTAGGTTTGAACTCCGAAAGGTTTAATATTAACTAACCTACTTTTTTGATGCACTACCTAGTGTTCTAACCACACTAATTCCACACGCCGATTTTGTGAACGACCAATTTCAGTGCCATTTTCAGCAACAGGACTGCGTTCGCCATAACCTTTTGCATATAAACGATTAGGTACGCCTTTGCTTTTTAAATAACTCACTACTGACTGTGAGCGTTTTTGTGACAACTTCATATTGTAGTTATCAGAGCCTTCACTGCTAGTATGTCCTTGAACTTCAATATCTTTATCTTGCGGATAAGTAATCAAATTCCGTGCGACACCATCGAGAATGCTCATAGAACTAGGCATCAACTTAGCGGAATCGTATTCAAATAACACCCCTTTAAGTTCAAGACTAATCGGACAACCATCACTTTTGCATTTACTACCCGGTAATGTACCTGGGCATTTGTCTAAACAATCATTAACACCGTCACCGTCTGAGTCGAGCGTGGCGCAATCGATAATCGGTTCGGCTTGAGCGCGGACAGGCACTTCAATTGGCATCGGCGGCGGCTGTACTGCCTTTGGTTTTTGACCAATGGGCACTACAAAACCGACGTTGACTAGCATGTCATTTAACGCGCCTGTTTTATCACTAAAATTATCGCCATAACGGTAACGCACATCACTGCGAAACGATAAGCGATCATTTAATTCATAATTAAAACCCGCGCCAGCCTCAGCGGTAAATAAGGCATCATAACCATTGCCAGCAGGATAACCACCCTGCATACCGCCTAAACCAACCACGGTATAGGGTGAAAAAGTGCTACGCGAAAAATAATACTGGGCATCGACTGTACCGCCGCGTAAATCTCGACGTGGGGTTAAAGCTTGAGGAGCCATAGTGCCGCCTGTGGCATGAAAACCATGACCAAAACCTTCGTAAAAACCTTTCAATTCTACATTGAAATGTTTATTGATGATTTTACCCACCGAAAGACCACCACCCCAACCGTCATCACCGTCTTGATTGCCACCTGATTTATTTAAACGACCAAAAGGCGCGACATACCAACGTTTATCTTGGGGGGCTTGTGGGCTTTGCTCGGCATAAACGGGGAGTAGCTGAAGCACACTGGCTAAGGCAACCAGTATCAGTAACTGTTTTTTGAGCATAAAAATCTCCTTGAGACTATGAAAACGAGAAAATACAAAGGATAACTGGGCTTTATCCTTTAAGTATCACTTCCTCACTGCTGTAAAGTATAGTAAATCATAGAAAAATGATGAACATAGCTAAAGTCATACTTTCCTATGGAATTCGTAACTATTGTACAGTTAATAATTTACTTTCGCTATTAGCTATAACTATTTAATTGTGTTAATTATTGTGTTGCAAGTTGCTTTACCCACGCGAGTTGTTGTGGCAAACAAATGCTTTTTAAGTCATAACGCTCGCGTGCAAATGCGCGAGCATTAGTTGCTAATCTAGCGCGTTGCTGGGGATCATCTAATAATTCACACACCGTATTGCTTAATGCGCTTTTATCAAAAAAATCAACTAACCGTCCTGTTTCATTATCAATAATGGCTTCATGTAGCGGGGTGGTATTACTGGCAACAATACTGCAACCCACACTCATGGCTTCAAGCAAACTCCAACTTAAAACAAAGGGATAAGTTAAATAAATATGGACGCGTGATAATTGTAGTAAAGGAATGAAATAGTTATAGGGAATATGTCCTAAAAAATGAATTCGATTCATATCTAATTGATCACGGACTTCATTTAAAAAAATGTCTTTCCATTTTTGTCCGTTGGCAGGTTTCGCGCCATAACTGACACCATCATCACCGACAATTAAAAAACGCGCTTGAGGACGACGACGCATTAATTCAGGTAAGGCACGCATAAAAATATGATAACCGCGATAAGGTTCTAAGTTACGACTCACAAAGGTGACAATTTCATCATTACGAGTCAGTGTCAGTGAACCCGCTTTCGTATTTAAGGTTAGGCTAACTTGAGGATTAGGTATCAGGGCATCGGTATCAATACCGTCATGAATGACCGTAATTTTGCTACGAAAACGTTCTGGAAAGGTGCTAGCTTGCCAATAAGTGGGTGAAATACCCGCATCGGCGGCTTCAAAATGTAACAAATTATTAGTATTTTTTAAGCGTAAGCGACATTTATCAGAACTATCCGTATTAGCAAATTCCATATCAAAGCCAACATCTGCACCCTCGGCACGATAAAAAAACTCACTATAAATGGCGAGTTTAGTATCAGGCCAGACATCTTTTAAAAATAAACTTTCGCCCCAACCGGGATGGGCAATAATTAAATCAGGGGTAAAACCGCTCTTTGCTAAGCTTTCAGCGGCATGAAAAGCGGCTTCACCGCGAATGGTTTTGGTTTCTAAATCACTGACCCACGGATGTACAGTTGATGATGTACCACGGCTGGCTTGATAGCTAATCATGCGTACACCTTGCCACGTTGCAGGTGTGTTTGCTTGCATAGTAAAAGCGACAATTTCGTTATTGGCATCGGCTGCCAATACAGGTGCTAAATGTTTAAATTGTCCAGGGAAATTTTGGTGTACAAATAAAATACGCATAGGCTTTAGAGAGTGTGTTGATAATGAAGAGCAAGCATTGATTATAAAGGATAGTGATACCAACACTCTATTGAGTGATGCCATAAACGACAAAGGCGTACAAAAATCTAAGTTTTTGTACTCCTTTTTTGTGTAGTAAGCTTAGTTTAAAACGCTAAGCTGGTTTTAAACTTAAAGACTTAATCGACTTTCACTCTATAAGTAACCGCGCCAGATGCCGCCGATGGTAGGCTAGATTTATCCCCTACTGTTTTAGGCGTAAAAGACCATTTGAGTGTACCTGTGTTTTTTGTAGGATGAATGTTTTTAGTCAATGCACATGTTCCTAATGTAGTAGGTGAGGCATCTATTGCCGTTTCACACAACGCTGAAACAAAGGTCGTAAATGCTGGTGTAGCATCATTAATTGTCAAGCTTGTGCCTTCAATCTCATCAGGGCCGTTATTGGTATAAGTGAGACGATATTCCAATACTTCACCAGATTTCGCAGTATTACTGGTTTTCCAAACGGGCGTAGTGGGTGAGGTGACATTGCTCACTTCTTTGCGCAACACTAAGGCAACATTGCTGACTGTGGTCAAATCTTGACGGCTCAAAATAGCATTAGCAATCGCTACGGGAATGGTAGTAGTAGCTACTGTGGCATTGGTATAAACAAAGGTTGCGCGGACAGGAACAAGATTATTCGCACCCTGAGTAATACCTGCGGGAACAAATTCTTTTTGAATCAAACAAATAGTTTGTCCTGCTGTTACTGGAGTATTGGTGCTGGCTGAGAGGGCATTGAGAGTTTCACTGCTGTCTAATGCGCCATTACAATCCACATCGATATATAACGTTTCAGTCCAGCCTGCTTTGTTTGGCATCGCGGTAGCTCCCGGTAGACTAAAGGCTACTGTACCGCCTGTGCCTGCAATAAAGGTATGCGGATAATTAAGGGTAGCCCCCGGAATACTGGTTTGTGTACCATCGGTTGTAAATTGATTCACGGCGACATCGGCAAAATTCAACAAACCGTAGCTGGTATTGCTTGCCAAGGTAAAGCGAATTTTATCAGCCGATGGCAGAGTGTAACCGCTTGCCAGCCCATCGTTTACATTTGCGCCTATTGAGCTATAGCCTGTTAAGTTAGTTTCTTCAACACAGACTGCGCCCGCTGGTACGCTTGTTGGTGATAGAGAATAACTACCCGCGCCATCGGTAATGGCGGTGCTGTAGGTAGTATTGGCGCAATTGGTTAGTTTTACCGTAACCCCTGCAATACCTGTTTCATTGCCGTCTTGAATAGCATTATTAGCAGTGCCAGCACCTGTGCCGCTGTCTTGGAAGACTTTACCTGTAATGGCATAGCTAGCTGTGGCGGCGCTAGTGTTAGTAAAGATACAGCTTATGGTCGCCCCTGCGACTACGTTAGTTGCAGGAATGGTTAAGACATTGCTATTACTACCGCCACCCAATGCGCCAAAAGAGCTTGAAGGATTACCACTTAGCAAATAATTAGCATCACTACAACTTGCCGATGTTGGACTAAAGCCTGAAACAGCATTTTCAGTGATAGTCACATCGGTACCAATATTTGAAACGTAAATAGAAGTCGCAAAAGCGGGTTCAATCTGGTTTGGCGCAGTTGTCAAAATTTGTGAAGGCGTTCCCACCAAATTGGTTTTAGTAAAGCTAAATGCTCCCCCAAAACCACCCACTGTGGTTTTTTGGACTTTAACTGTAGGAATTTTGCTGTTAGTAAAGGTACAAGTGTAGCTTTCACCATAAGCCAATTCGCTATTAGTAATCGTGTAAACACTGCCCGTCAAACTACCTACTGTAGCATTACTTGTATTTTTACAGGTCGCGCTTGTGAGTGTCCAACCCAAGGGCATCACATCTTCAGTAATGGTGACATCACTGGCAAGTGAACTGACGGTGTAAGTATCTACTAGCTTCGATGCACCTATGGTATCGGTTGTTACTGTGCCTGTTGTCGTTGTGGTATTACTTAAGGTGTAACCAAAGGTATTAACATCCCCTAAACTAATTTTATTTAATACGATACTCGGTGCGGCGGCTGAAAAAGTATTAGTTGCCGTACACACAATCGCCGTATCACTCACGCCGACAGTTAAAGTATTACCACTTAAACCGCTTGTACCTGTACACGCCCATGTGGCGGTGTAATCAGTTGCTAAGCCTGTAGTAAAGTTTTCGCCTAAAGTAATGACACTGCCTGTGGTAACGGTGTCGACTGTTCCTGTATCGGTTTCGTTTGCTGTGTTGGCAATTGAATTTAAGCTAGTTAAACCCGTCCCTGTGAGGGTAGCGGCATTATTCACTATTGCATCGACCCACGTTTTCTTCAAAGTGACCGTTGCCGTTTTATGGGTATTAGTCGCCGTACACACAATCGCCGCATCGCTCGCGCCTACCGTTAAAGTGTTACCACTCAAGCCGCTTGTGCCTGTACACGCCCATGTAGTGGTGTAATTACTTGCTGAGCCTGAAATAAAAGTTTCGCTTAAGTTGATGACATCGTTAATGTTGACGCTATCTACAATGCCCGTATCAGTTTCGTTTGCGGTGTTGGCAACAGCATTTAACGTGGTCAAGCCAGTGCCAGTGACATTCACCGCGTCATTGACTGTCGCATTGACCCACGTTTTTTTCAAAGTAAGGGCAACAGCAGAACGCGTATTAGTTACCGTACAGGTGATATTAGTATCAGCCGAGCCGACTGTTAGCACAGTGCCACTTAAGCCCGTTGTGCCTGTACATGACCAAGTTGCCGTGTAATTGCTGGCAGAGCCTGTGGTAAAACTTTCGTCTAAAGTAATAACATCCCCCGTCACGACTACACTGGTCGCACCCGTGTCGGTTTCATTTGCGCTGTTAGCAATGGAATCTAAGGTGGTCAAGCCTGTACCTGTGACATTCACTTCGTCATTGACGTTGGCATTCACCCATGTTTTCTTAAGCGTGACGTTTGCGGTATGACGGTTATTCGTGAGCGTACACACAATAGCGGTGTCGCTTGAGCCAATGGTTAGGGTATTACCACTCAAACCGCTTGTCCCTGTACACGCCCATGAAGACGTGTAGTCACTGGCTGAACCTGTGGTAAAGGTCTCACCTAAAGTAATCACGCTACCCGTGTTAATGGTGTCAGTCACTCCAGTATCGAGTTGCGTTGCTATGTTTGCCACTGAATGCAAGGTCGTTAAGGTTGCCCCACCTGTACCTGTAACATCAACCACATCACCAATACTGGCATTAGTCCATTGTTTTTTCAGAGTAACAGTGGCTGTTTTTCTGACGTTGGTTTGAGTACATACAATGGTATCGTCTAGGGAATTAATTGTTAAAGTGTTGCCACTTAAAGGGGTGTTATTACCCGTACACGCTAAAGACGACGTATAGTTACTCGCCGAACCCGTGGTAAAGGTTTCACCTAAGGTAATCACATCGCCTGTATTGACTGTTTGCGGCACAGCGGCATCTAAGTCACTGGCTGTGTTTGCTACCGATGCAAGCGGGGTTAAATTACCACCTGCCCGTGTGGCGGTAAAACTGATGGCATCGTTAAGTGTCGCGCCAGACCATTGTTTTTCCAAGGTTACTGTGGTCACACTAGAACGGGTATTGGTAAAAGTACATTCAATTGCACTGTCGGTATCGCCAACAGTTAATGTGCCACCATTGACAGTATTACCCGCAGTTGAGACCGAACCACTCAAACCCGTCGTCCCCGTACACGCTACAGTGGTGGTGTAATTGCTTGCCGAACCTGTAGTAAAGGTTTCTGAAAGTGGAATAACACTGCCTACTGGCATTGAGACTGAGCTACCCGTATCAGTTTCATTCCCTGTATTTACCACTGAGTTTAACGAAGTTAAACCTGTCCCCGATACCGTGACCGCGTCATTGACTATGCCGCTGACCCATGTTTTCTTTAAATTGACAGTGGCTTGGGTTGTTTTACGCGTATTACTAAAAGTACAAGTAATATCTTGTTGGTTTTTAGTCGCGCCACTGGCTGTAGTCGGGGGCGTGACACTTAGACTTGTTCCTGAACCTGAGGTGACGGTTGTGCCATTGGCATTGACGCACTGATAAGTAGTGACGTAATTGTTTAAATCAGTTAAACCCTGTCCTGTTTCAGTTAAGGTATAAGTTGTGCCTTCGTCGGCAAAGAAAGAGGTTACCGATGAAGGACTGCTATCATTGCCCACGTTGGTTCGACTCGATACACCAGACGGTGCGCTGGGTGTCATGGTCAACACAAAACGACCAGCGTCCGAAGTTGGTGATAATTGTTTGACTGCGCGAATGCTGGCATAAACGGGTAAGGTATCGGTACTGGGCAATAGATTAGTTACGCCTTCATTTGTAGAAAGTGCCGAGGCTGGGATTGTATTGGTGTAAGAACCAACGGTATTACTCAAAACATTAATACCGATAATACAAGAAGCTTGTTTTGCTAATGAACCATTTGACAAACTAATTGAAGTTGTCGTGGTTGAAATTGAACCACCGCAAGTGTTACTGATGTTAGGTGTGCCAGCAACCGTTAAGCCCGTTTGTGTGCCGCCTAAAGTAAAATCATCATTGAACACCATTTGGGTAATAGCGGTGGTACTACTACTGTTTGTTATTGTAATGGTCAGCCGTACGGTTTCATTTACTTTTGAAGGATTGGGTGCAAACGATTTACCAATACTGGCACCGGGTAAGTTAGATAACGAGGCACTCGCCGCTTGGGTATTAGCCCCACCATTACTACTGGTTACAGCACCAACGCCGATGGTATTAGTTAAGTTACCGTCTATATTTGAAGTCGCATTGACTTTTACCGTACAACTACTATTAGCGGCAACACTACCGCCACTAAATGACCACGTTCCCGAACCGACTGTCACCCCGCTAAATGTGCCGCCTGTACAGGTTGTTGTTGGATTAGGCGGTGAACCAATGGTCATACCCGAAGGCATGGCATCAGTAAAAGCCAAGCCACTTTGGGTATAAGCCGCAGGGTTAGAAATGGTCACGGTTAATACACTAACACTACCCCCTGTTACCAAAGTCGGATTGAAATCCTTTACCACACCAAGAGAAGGTGCGCTAAATGTTATCGTGTCTGAAGTAGCGTTGATGTTAGAACGTCCTTCGGTAGTGCTTAACGCCGAGATAGCAATCGTATTGGTTGCCGAGCCTGAAGAATAACTACCATTGGGTTTAACCGTTACATTGATAGTACAAATACCGTTCACACTGCCCACTTTAGGCGGAATGACTCCATTGGTCAGCGTTATTGCGCGTGTTCCTGCAGTGGCGGTCACTAAACTCGAACTCGGACTGCCATCGATGGTACAGTTAGTTGAGGCATTACTTGGATTGGCAATGACAAGGTTATTGGGTGCAGTACCGTTTGGCAAACTATCAGTCAGCGACGCACCTGTTAAAGCAAGCGTTTCAGGATTGGTTAGGGTAATGGTTAAAACCGATGTTCCACCAGGGCCTAAAATAGTGGGTTGAAACGCCTTAGCAATAGTCAACACGTTAGTGACAGTTAAGTTTGCACTTTTCGTTACTGTATTTGCCGCTGTTGTGCCATCTGCTGAAACAATATCGCCTTTGGCAATAGTATTGGTCAACGTACCCGGTTTGCTTGGCGTGACTGAAAAACTAACGGTACAGGTTTCGTTTTTCGCTTGGGTTTTGGTCAACACGACGATGATTTGGTCACGCGCTGAGGAAATCGTGGTGTTGGCGATAGTAGGTTGTATAGCTCCACTACAACTGGCTGTTACGTTAGGTACAGTAGAAACCGTCAAACCTACTGGCAAATTATCAGTCAAAATGGGATTGACTGTAGTACCTGTACTGTTCGATGACCAACTCACTGATGCAGTGCTGGTACTTAATAAATCAATACTGGGAGCTGCAAACGATTTATTAACTGTATTAATTGAGATAGAAGGATTAATCACGCTAAAAGTAGCAGAGGCACTGACTCCCGTTGTTTGTTGCGAGCTGGTTACAGAAACAGTATTTGTTTTATTTGAACCAGAGGTATTCCCATCAACACTGACAACAATACTACAGCTTGAATTAGCAGGAATCGTCCCGCCTGACAAAGAGATGTTATTTGCTAGTGCGGTCGCAGTAAATGTGCCGTTACAGGTATTGGTATAAACAGAAGGACTACTTACTAAAATATAATAATTAGAACCCGTTTTAGGAAAGGTGTCAGTAAAGGCAACCGAACTTTGCGCGGTAGACGAATTATTGGTAATCGTAATCGTCATGTTCGTGCTACCGCCCACCAAAATATTGCTGTTTGCAAACGATTTACTAACACTTAAAACAGTCGCCGTTAGAGTGGCGCTGGCATTGCCTGAGACTGCTTGACCACCCGATGTAGTCGCATTGACTGTGATTGCGTTAGCTTTTGCATTCAAAAAAACAGTGCTGACAATTGGCACGCTAACCGTACAGTTTCCTAAAGCGGGAATACTACCGCCTGACAAGCTAATGCTCGTGCCACCTGATGTTGCTGTGAGCGTACCACCACAACTATTAGATGATGAACCCGAAGAGGCAATTTTCACCCCTGTTGCCATCGCAGTTGATAGGTTATTAGTAAAACCCACACCCGTTAATGCTTGATTATTATTATTAGTGATGACCAATTGCATCACAGTTGAGCTTGTGCCGTCCGCTAAAATAGTGCTGGGGGTAAATGTTTCAGCCGCACTGAGCGTTGCCGCATTTACCGTCAAACTCGCTGTGGCATTAGCAATAATGGTAGTCGCACCGTTAGGGCCGGTTGCACTGAAATTTGCAGGCGTAATAGAGTTGGCTTTCGTACCTGAAGTATTACCTGTCACCGTAACGGTTACGGTACAAGTCGTTGGTGTAGTCGGTGTCACTGTTGCCGCTGTAATACTCGCGCCACTTAAAGACACTGTTCCTGAATTAGCGGTCGCTGTGACTGTTCCCCCCGTACACGTTGTTGAAGCGTTCGGTGTAGAAGCAACGACTAAACCTGTAGGCAAGGTGTCAGTAAAACCAATACTAGAATAAGCCACATTACTTGGATTACCCACAGTAATGGTTAAGGTTGTGCTTGCCCCTACGTTAATTGAACCCGCGCCAAATGCTTTGCTTAAGGTTAACGTTTGGGCTTTTAACACCCCAGAACTTCCCGCTGATGTATTCTTCGCTCCTTCATTATCATTAATCGCATTAATATTAATATTATTGACATAGCCAGCGGCACTTTCTTGGGTTGCTGTGATAGGTACTGTTACCGTACAAGAAGACGAGGGCGCAATCGTGCCACTACTAAAGACAATGGAGGTATTGGGTGAGGTGACAATAGTGGGTGTACCGCAACTGCCCGAATATGTTGCTGCACCATTAACAATTAAGCCCACGGGTAGACTATCTGTCCATGACACCCCTGTTAAAGTGGTAATCGTATCGGTGTTATTGACAGTAATAGTCGCTGTTGTATTTTCACCTATAGAAATAGTTGCTTTATTGAACGATTTGCTAACAGTAGGATTAGAAATAGCGGTGACTGATAAGGTTGCCGCACCTGCATTGTAGTTGCTAGCTGACGTGCTGTTGGACGAAGCGGTGGCAGTGATAGTGCCAACTGCTATGTTATTAGTTTTATTAGAAAATAATCCTGTTGCTGATTTGACATTCACTTGAATATAACAAGTGCTAGGTGCCCCAGACGCACCCGCTGTTAATGCACCACCGCTTAAACTGATTGTTGTTGAACCCGCTGTAGCCGTTGCTGTACCGCCGCAAGTATTGACTAAACCATTTGGCGTATCAATTACCAAGTTTGTCCCCGTATTCATATTAGCAGCGGAGGCAAAATTATCGCTAAAAGTCACTGCGGTATAACTATCGGTTGAATAGTTGCTAATCAATATCTTTATTGGAATAGACAAACCGGGGTGCGAAGTAAAATTGCTTACACCGTCAAATGTTTTGGTGACACCAAAGCTTCGCGTAATTAAGGTAGCACTGGCAGACGCGGTATTTTTAATTGCTTGGTCATCATTAATAGCATTTGCCGCTATTGTATTAACTAAACCTGTACTTTGCCTGTCCGCCACAACTGCCACAGTGACCGTACAAGTTGCCAACGGCGCAATTGTGCCACCGCTGAACGATAAGCTGGTATTACCCGCTGTTGGATTAAAAGTGGCTGTGCCGCAATTACTTTGCGTAACCGCTGGTGTGGCGGCTACTTTCAAACCTGTAGGCAAAGTATCTGTCCAGTTGACACCTGTCAGCGTACTAACGTTATCGGCATTCTGTACACCAATGGTTAAGGTACTGGTTTGTCCGACAGAAACAGTTGATGGAGAAAAACTTTTAGAAGGTACTGGCGGCGAAAAGGTACTTAAACTAAGCCTAGCTGTACCAGCGGCGGCGTTATTTGCTGAGGTACTGGCATTGTTGTTGTTAATGCCGTTACTGGTCGCTGTTACCCCTGTTGCGGCGGCGATAGTATTATCTTTATTAGTAAAAGTCGCTGTACCCTTGACATTAACCGTGATAGTACACGATGTTGCTGTTGTTGCCGTACCTGCACCTAATGAACCTCCTGTTAAAGTAACAGCACTCGCACCCGCCGTAGCTGTAGCTGTTCCACCGCAATTATTGACTAATCCGTTGGGTGAAGCCACTTTAAGCGTAGTTGGCAATGTACTCGGCGAAGTTGAAAAATTATCAGTCATTGCCAAACTGCCGTAACTATCGGTTGAAAAGTTACTAATAGTTATGACCATGGGAATAATGTCATTCACATTGCCTGTTGCAGGAGTCGAACCGTTAAAAGTTTTAGCGACTGTTAAAGTCCTAGCTGTTAATGAAGCTGATACTAAAGAGGTATTACTTGTTCCTTGGTCGTCAGTAATCGCACCGATTGCCATAGAGTTAGAAAATGCACCTTGTTGCCGTGCTGATACAGGAACAGTAATGGTACAGGTTGCATTGCTGGCGATGCTCGCACCGCTTAATTGAATAGAACCGCCATTCACAGGCGCAGTGACTAGCGGTGTACCTGTACAACCCGCTGACGTGGTGACCGAACCTGTCGCTACTTTTAAACCTGTAGGTAAAGTATCTGTCCAGCCAACATTAGTAAAAGTAGTGGTGTCGTTATTTTTGACAGCAATCGTTAAAGTTACGATTTCACCCACATAAGCGGTTGCTTTAGAAAAACTTTTAGTGAGCGTAGGTGAAGTGTAAGCATTTACCGTTAAGTTAGCTGAGGTCGCATTAATATTACTGGCTGAAATACCATTACTTACCGCTTTACCTGTTACTGAACCAACCGCCAATGAGTTGGTTTTTGTCCCCGCATTCGTATTAGCAGGGACGACCACATTCACTGAAACCGTACACGTTGACGGCGCAACATAAGTACCAGCGGCGATACTACCATTGCTTAATGCAAGGAGTTGCGTCCCAGCGGTGGCTGTAATACTGGGCGAGGTACTGGCATTACACGTTGTAGTGGCATTAGGTGTGGGCGCAATCACCAAACCTGTTTGACTAGAAAAATTATCGCTAAATGCCAAAGTATTGTAAGCACCCACCGAGATAATAGTGACTGTCATCACCGAAGTTTGATTGGTTTTGACCGTAGTAGGCGAGAAACTTTTGCTAATTTGAAACGATTGCACCGCAATCGCTTGGCCTGAACCTGTGGCGTTAGTGACACCTTGATAATCGGTAATGACACTTGCAGGTAAATTAATTGAATAATTGCCCTGTGCATTACCTGTAATAGGAATGGTTATAGTACAAACCGTGCCACCTTTAATAATAGTCGCACCACTCATGCCGATAGCCGTAGTCCCCGATGTCCCTGTTAAAGTAGGTGAGCCGCAATTGCCGTTTGTAGTAAGTGTGCCATTGACTTGCAAGCCTGTGGGCAAAGTATAAGCCCAGCCAGTTTGCGTTAAATTACCATTTACATCGTTGTTGGTGACACTAACAGTTAATGTGCCGCTTTGACCAATATAGATAGTAGAGGGACTTAAAGTGGTACTTAAACCGGGTGCAGTAAAAGCAGAGACCTGCAAAGTTGCACTCGCAGAACTGGTATTGGTCAAACCTTGTGTATTCGTTAAATTACTAGCTGGAATAGTATTAACATTATTACCTTGTACGGTAGTAGTAATAGGCACTAAAACATCGCACTGTCCATTTACCGAACCTGATTTAGCATTAACAGTACCGCCACTTAAACTGATTACATTTGAGTTAAGTGTGGCTGTAACCGTGCCACCGCAAGTATTACTAATGACAGAACCATTAACTTTCATGCCTGTAGGCATAGTATCAGACCAGCCTACGCTAGTTAATTGAAAAGTTTGGTCGTTAAAAATAGAAATCGTCAGTGTGGGTGTATCCCCCGGATTGACACTGACGGGTGAAAAGTTTTTATTTAATGTCACCGCTTGAGCAGATGAAAACCCCAATATTAGCCAACAGCTCAATATTAATAACCAAGCAAAGGGAAAATTCTTGTTTTGAAAAATAGCAAACATGGCTGGTTTGGTCATCTTAATACCTGTCAGTGTTATTTTTATTATTTGATTTAATAATATTTAATTTTAGAAACATATTGCTCATTGCTAATGAATATATAATATATTCAAGCAGACTATTATACTGGTTTCATATCAAACTGACATAACGACTGCCAGTCCTTTGGAGGACTGGCAGTCGTTTTTATGTGTCATATTGAATTGAAAACACTATATATTCGAGCAGACTATTATAAATAGTCCAGCAAACGCAATTAATCTCGTAATTCGATTTCCACGCGACGATTGGGTTGTAAACAGGCTTTCAGTTCGGCATTGATTTTATTGCCTGAACAATAAGTTATAGGTTGAGCATAACCCATGGTGCGCGTTTCTATTTGGGAAGGTAAAAAATGATATTGATGGATTAAATAATCCCTAATGGTGTCAGCACGTTGTTGTCCTAAAGTTAAATTATAACCATGTCCACCTAGTCTATCAGTGTGACCTGTAATAATTAGCTTAAACTGCGCTGGAATAATATTATCTTTTATATCGGCTTTTAACTTGTCTGCAAAAGCGTTTAATTTAGGTTTGCCGTCAGGCAATATATCTTGCTCACGGTATTTATCAAAATAAAACAATGCGTCAGCACTTAATACCCATTTCTTTTTTAATTTTGGTGGATTATTGTCATCAGCACACTGGCTTAATTGCTCATCTAAATTTTTATTTAAGGTGTCAATAAAGCCGATATAAGGTACGGTATGTTCTTCAGTATTTAATTTCACATCAACTTCATATTGTTCATGTGCTAATTCTAATAAACCGACTTCTAAACGTGCAATGGCTTCACCTGCACATTTTAATTTAGCGGGGTCATGTTTTAGCTGTTTGGTTTTTTGCCATAAGTCAGCGCGGACTTGATGAATACCTGCAATGACAGGAAAATCTAAATTAACGCTAGTCTGCCCTGCTTCTTGGCTTTGCAATAAGCGCAAGGCATCATCTAACACGGGTTCTAATACCCCTGTTTGGTCATTTTCAGCATATTCAATTGCACCAAATTCGGTTAAGCCCTCAGCGCGTGCAACTGCGTAGAGTAAAGCCGCGTTTGGGCGAATTTTTGCCAGACGCTCACGCAAAGCATCAATTTCTGTCCAATCACGGGCAATGATGTCATCACTAAAACGTTGCTTAGCAGTGCTAGACAGGGCATGTCCTGTCACTGGGTTTAAGCTCACGCAGCCGCTTAAATTAAATGCTAACAGCGCAAGGCTAATAGAGCGTAAAGAGTTGCGCGTTATCATGACTCTCTCGTTGGCATTGATTCACTATTGAAAAAAGGATAGGGTGTTTTCATCAAATTTGAAGCGTCCGCGTATATAAACGCCGCTATCTAAATAAGCATTGCTGGTTAAATCAGCATCTGAAATACCGCTAACGTTATAGCCTACCGAGAGCCACATATTATTGACCACTTGATAGCCAACTTCCGCGCCCAGCGCGTATTGCGTCACGCCCCCTTTACCTAAATATCCGCCTGCTTGAATAGAAGCGTCCCAATCGGGTAGAAAATCCCAAGTCGCTCTACCATAAAGCAGTTGCGCCCAATACAGTGATTCTAAACCTAAATAAGAAGTATCGGCTACTTTAGCGGCGTAACGTCCAGATAAAATCACATCGGCATTGGCTTGATAATTAACGTGTGCTGAAACAATATGGGTATCTGTTACCGCATCAACTGCACTGACACTACTACTGACCCCACCGCTAACACCACTGCCTGAAATGCCTGTAAAGTTACTAGCACTGTCTCCAATACCACTGCCGCTTCCTAACATGCCGCTTTGGTATTTATGTTGGTATTGCGCTAAGAAATTCCAGTCGTTTTTATCCACTTCTCTAAAGGCAAAGCCTAATTGTTGTTGGGTTTGTAAAACAAGCCCTGAGCCTTTGTTATCCATAACAGAGAAGTAGTTACGTCCTAAAAAGCTCCAGTCTTTATCTAATTTATAAGACAATGCTAAGGTATTGAGCAAGCTATCGGTCATATCGGACTTGCGTAATTCTAAGCTGGCACTGTAGCGGTATCTAGGATTTTTAAAATATTCCAACGTACCGACTAATGAAGTGGAGTTTTGCCCCATGATGCCATTGAACATTTTGGTGGTTTCAAAGCCGCCACCCAAACGTAAACCCTCATCCAACATCCAAGTATTGCGCAAACCTAAAGCGGTACTGGCTTCGCGTCCTGATTGCCCGTCACGCAAGCGATATTCGTTATATAAATTACCGCCTTTCATATAAGCACTTTCAATACCTAATAAGCCAACATTGGTGGGCGCGAAACTATTCAGGTTAAATTGACTGCCTAAAGTAGAGGCTAATTGATAACGACCATAAACACGCGTTTTTTCGCTAAGCTGATAATTACTGCCTAAGGCAATTAAGCGTTTTTGACTATCGCGCACGTCTTGTTCGGCTTCAACGTAGGCTTGCATACTATTGACCCAAGGCACTTGTGTGGTAATTTTAGTGCGTACAGTGAGTAATTCATTACGAATATGTTGTCCTGTGATACCTGTAGCTGAAGTACATTGCGAACTCATCCCTGTCAGAAAACTAACGCAACTACTGCTCCCTACTGTACCTTCGGTCACTGAGGCTCTCATACCCATTTCTAAATCAACACCATCGGCAACACGAGTGATGACATTACCCACAATGCCTTTACGAGAACCACCGTTGACATTGTCTTTACTATAAATCGCTTCACTTTTAAGACGGGTATTGGCAGTTAAACGGTATTCGGCAGTGGCTGGAATTTCAGTGCGCCCCGCAATACCAAACGAGCTTTTATTGTAAAAACTACCGCCAATATTGCTGTATTGGGCGCGGGCTTTTAAATCTTCACCATTGTGTTTAATTTCTATACGCTCAGCATTACCGCTACCTTTTGAATCGGTATCAGTGTGTGCAAATTCGCCATTAACAACCGTATTCGCGCCCAGTTTAACCACGCCTGTCACACCGCTCATTTGCATTTTGTCGGCAGGATTGTCATCTTTAACACCAATTACGCCAAGTTGAACGTTATCGGTTATTTTCATTTGCGCGTCAACGCCTGTAATACCAAACTTTGAGCCGCCACCCGCGCCACCAACCCCATTGGTACTGGTTTCATAAGTAACACGAATATATTGTGGATTGAGGCTTTCATCCATTGATGCCACAGGGCCTCTGAACACTAATTGTTTGCTCAGTGGGTCGATGTTGTAATCGGTAAAACGCGTTTGCATAGTGCTACTTAAAATCACCGCTGACTGATTACGGTCACGCACTAGCACTTCTACGCGCTCACTGTTTGGCACATAGTTATTGTTAATTTGATTAAGCGTATAAGGCCCAGACGTGCCATTAGCAGGAATTTCTTCAACTACTTGTATTGAGTTGCTACTGCTATAAAAGCCCGTGACGTTAAAACGCTCATCTTCGTAATGTCCTTTTACGCCTGTTAAAGAACGGTTGTATTGGCTAATCTGGCGCACGTCAGTATTGCCAGCGGTAATATAGTCACCGTATAAGAAATACGATTTATCTTTATCAACACGCACATATAAACGATTGCTACTTTGGGCATCAAAGCCTTTAGTAGCTGAATCGCCATAAATTGGATAATACTGGTCAGGACGAATATCTCTAAACAGCTTATCGTGGGTACTTTTATCACTATCGTAGGCGGTGGTTAATAAGTATTTGCCTTGAATTGTGCCTTTGAAGAAAAACGCCGCTCTGCCTGAGGCTTTTATTTTGCCGTTGTCAGTGCTAGTTGCAAAATTACTGAGTTCTTTTTCAAACGCGCCTAAAGGTCGAGTATTGGTTAGACTACCATTAGATAGGCGGCGTAAATCTAAAATGCCTTCGAGAATACCACTACCAATTAAGGGGCGTAGTTCGGGTAAGAAAGCGATTTTAACTTCGCGCTTAATCATGCCTGTACTAATCACAATGGTGCCATCAGTGGGTTGCGTGGGCGGCATTAACACAATTTCAGCACTACCGCCTTCCACAAATATCTGCACCCCAGCTTCGGTTTTGTTTAAGTCTTCTGTTATCCAGCGACCACGGTCTGCTTCTAAGGTGATTTGAGTTCGCGCTGTTACGGGTACGCCATTGTTATCAGTTAAGCGTAGTTTCATGTGAACTGGGGTATTACCATCGGCAATGGAAACGGCAGGCAAGTCCAGCTCTAATTTACCTAATGCGTCAGGCGCGATTAAGGTAATGGTTTTTTCACCACGCGCAATGCCTACACTGTCGAATTGTTCTAATTTAACGCTATTACTACCCGATTTTAAATCAACGCCAATGTATTCCCACGCCTCTATTTGTTTATCTCCAAGTGTACTGCGTTTACCCACACGGCGATCACTGATTTCAATGCCATTAACCGTTAAACGAAACGTCACACCAATCATACCTTTTACGCGAACATCAGTTTGAGCACTAGGCAAGGTATCTTTGTCTTTAAGGTCAACAAAATCTAAGCTGTTATCAAGTTTTACAATTTGCTCTTCTAGCTTCACTTTAGGTAAAGGCGCGATGGCTTTGTCGGGCAGAGCTAAAGGACGGATGACCCCCATATCGCTAGGCATAACAGGTGCAAAGGTTTGCGCCGCAGTGGCTGGTGTTGCCGTGTTGTTTGTTGCGGGTGCAGTGACAGGTGTAGCAGTGCCACCTACTTGTTGGATGCTACTAATACCTGTCGTGCCTGTGTTTTGCCCAACCACGCCTGATGCTAATGGATTGCTGGTATTAATCAGTGCTGTCCCTTGTGGATTGAGACGGTTACGCAACACATATTCAACTTCCGCGCTAGGCGTGTCAACCAAAGCGGCTCTACGCCGTTGCACTTCTTCTATCACAGGGCTTTTATCGCAATTGAGTTTTTCAGTGCGACCGTTACCTACATGAATGGCAAAATCAGCTTTATGCAGTTCACCTTTTTTCATATCCACAAACTGACTATCGCCCGCGCCTGAATTACGATTCGACAAAGGAATCAGCGCAGAGCCTATAGGCAAAGTGGTGTTATCAATTTTTAATACATGGGTGACGGGTTTTACCGCATAAAAACTGTATTTACCCTCAACATCTGAAATGGCGTAAGTACCATCTTCTAAATAAACGCGTACACCCGGAACACCAATTTCTTCATGTCCTTGCAGTCTGTCGCCATTGCAGTCAGTGTAAATTTTACCCACAATAAAACCCTCATCACTAAAGACACCGCCTGTGACTTGAACCCGTGCTGTGGCTTCCATGGTTTTATAGTGATTATCAGCACTGTGGGCAATAGCATGATTAATACCATCACCTTGCATCGCACCCACGCCCACATGAACGCGATAACTTAAAACAGCAGTATTGTTGTTAGTAATTGTATCTGGCAAAGTCCATTTTAAAACGCGCCCACGCCCACCTTCAGGATTTGCAATGATTTTTCTTTTGCCCTCTATCTCAATGGAACTACTGCCAAATTCATAAGCAAAACCCAAAGGTAAGGTGTCATTAATCACAAAACCTTTAATGTCTGAGCCTGTTTGATTGGTCAGTGTTAAGGTGTAATCAACAAAATCAACCAATTCAGCAACCGTTTTAGAAGCAGTTTTAGATAAAAATAACTTGCCTTCACTGGGGATGGGCGGTGGTTTTACTGTTTCAACAACAGGCGCGGCGATAGTGTTTGCCGCAGCGGCTGCCGCCGCAGCGGCGGCTGCTGCCGCCGCCGAGCTACCACTACCATTAAGTACATTACTTTGTTCAGTATTACTTTGCTCACCTTGTTTAGTGTGCGCCGCTTTTGATTCATGCTCAGACCTATTGGGAACAGGAAAAAATGCACCTACAATAACTTTATTGAGTGGATTATCAGCAGGTGTTGAACGTAAGACAAAATCATTATCTACGTTAATTCTAACCGTATATTTAATAGTAACTATTTGCGAAGGTTCAAGATAATGATCACCATCAACCAGATTTAAACTAGTATCTCTAGGAAATAAACCCGCTTCAGTACTTAGTCTATGCGTTAAATTAGAATCATCCCATAAACTACGATCACAAGAAGTTTTGTCATTAGTTCTATTACTTAATTGACCTTCATATATATTAGAAGCTTTAAGCCTAATAGCATTACTACCGTCGTTATTACTGACTTGAGGATTCTTTATTAATTCCCATGATGTCACTATACGTTCTTTTTTAGCCTTGTTATCAATATTAAAAGTGCAATCAAGATTATCAATAACTTTAACAAAGTCCGCTCTAATATTGTCTTTTTGTAACTCAGTGTTATTACAATCTTTTATTAATTGAGATAAATCATTAGTTGTTGCAGAAGCGCAGTTGGCAACATAAATAATGTAATTTAAATCATAAATACCCTTGTCTACAGCAACAGGTTTATCTACTTTTTTTATTACATTGAGTTTAGGCAAAATTTTACTAATTTTTGGCGGTGGCGTAGTGCGCGCAATATCCACTACCTTGTTTGAAGACACAAGAACCGTATTAGTAACCGCATTATTGGGATTAGATGAAGAAGTGGTAACTTGAACAGTAAAAGTAATCACTTCTTTTTCTTGCTTTTTAAGATTGAGTTTACCAGCGGTTAAATTCAAACTGGCTTGACTGGGGAATTTATCCAAATTCGCAGACAATTGAGTTTTATTCATGTCCAATAAACGGCTATCACAAAAACCGTTATTATCTACTTTACCCGTGTAATGCTCATTAATAACCTGCCGCTGAAAAGACGCACTGGGGCGTTTTAACCATTCCCATTTATCAATACTGGGCCCTGAGCTTTGGTGGCTCATATTAAAAGTACAGTCCAAGTTATCGATAACATTAATTGCGTTAGCGTCTACTTCACCTGTATTTTCTACCGTAATCGTATAAGTTAATTCATAAACGCCAAAACCTGTGTGATAACTACTAACGGTTTTGGTGACTGAAATCTCAGGGGTAGGCGCTACGATAATTTCAGTGCTGGTGACATGCACAAGATTAGAAGGACTCGATAAGCGTTGACCGTCTTGTAGATAACTGACTTGGGCAATATTATCAATTGAATAGGTTTTTGGTTTTGTTTCAGCCAAAGCTTGAGGTAAAACAATCAGTAGGCTTAGCAAAAATAATAGATAAAACACGCTCGCACAAACTTGACTAGCCTGTGTATCTAACTTCCAAGTTAATAAGTGTGTTTTTGTAGTCATAATAGTTAAGATGTCAATCGTTCAAGTAATTAAGTAGCGATAGCATCGTTATTTCAATGAGTGTGAGGTTCCATTTTCCGTTACCGCCTAAATCACTTAAGCGGTAAGAGAAAATGGGGGACTTTAAGTCCCCCATTTTATGCAAACAAATTAACTGTTTGCCTTTTGCTTATTGGATTTTTACAGCGAAATCCAATTGAACTGCGGCATTTGGTTTAACAACTGCCCATGATTGACACGTTACCGCTGTACCTGCAACATCACTTGTTGTGTTAGATGAAGAGGTATCAGTTGTGGTAATAGTGGTTGTTGATTGACCAGGGAACACGTTGATTGTTGTTCCTGAAAGCACAACCGTACCCGCTGTATGACCACTGGTTGGATCAAAGGTTGAAGTACACGCTTTGCCACCTTGATACTTGGTAAAGCTAGGCACTTGGTCAGTTAAATCAACATTAATAACTTCAGCCAAACCTTGGTTAGTTGCCACAACGCGATACCAGATACAATCGCCTGGTTTTGCAGTTGTGATATTAGCCGCTGTATAACCGCTAGTGGGTTGAGTTGCACCGCAAGCTGTGTCTAAAACTTGTGTTTTTTGAACACGAAGCTCACCCAATACTACAGTAGTAGTATCAATTACAGGTGTTGTAGAAACGGCTTGATTTGTTGAGCCAGTAATTACACAGTTAGCATTAGCTGTTACTTGAATAACATCTTGGTCATTTGCCACAGCACCTGAAGGCGCAGTGACTTTAACTAACAAGGCTTTTTGTGCAGTTGATGTACCTAAAGCAGTAACAAGAATACCAGCTGTATTAGGTGCGTTACCATCGGTGAGGATAGTAGAACCTGCAACACCACCACCAATTAAGGTATCTGAACCGTCAACTAAACCGTTGTTGTTACCATCAACATACAAAGTATATTGCCAGTTAGCACCAGACAAGCTGTTAGTGACTGCAAAGCTTGTTGTAGTACAAGAATCATTACCGTTATTGACCAAGGTGTGTGGATATACAACTGTACCACCTGGGTAAATTTGGTTGCTACTGTTAGAAACTAAAGCCAAACTTGGGTTAACAATTTGTGTTAATTGGTTAAACACAAGGTTGCTTTGAGTTGAATCAGCAACAGAAGTGGCTGTTAATGATTCAGTATATGGACCGCCCGCAGTTGCATTAGAAGGCAAGATAGCTTTTATGACGACTGCATAATAATTACCAGCAGTGATAGGCCCTGTATCAGGTGTAGAGTCACCGTTAGAATCAGTTAAAGGTGTTGTACCATCTGATTTATACAATTGGAAAATCGTGCCTGATGGGAACGCTGTTAAACCAGTGATGTAATCACCTAAAGTGACGTTGTAAGTATCAGGGCTGTTACCTGTGTTGTGAATGTAGTCAGTAAAGACAACAGTATCACCTGCTTGCGCTTTGTCAGGTGCAGAAATTACTAAATCTTGACCTGTTGGTGTTGCGTTATCACCGTCAGTTGTTGATGTGTCTTTATTGGCTACCAAGCTATAAACACCTGTTACATCAAATGGTGCATAGTTAGTGGTAATAAGTGTAGTTGGTGGTGTGCTAGGTGTTGTTGCGTTCGCACAAGCCGTGACCACGCCACCTGTAGCCTCACAGCCTACTGGTGTGCCGTATTGAGCCGCGTTGTTGGTTTCAGTTGTACCTAACGCCGCTGTGCTTAACACTTGAACGTTAAATTCGATGTAACCTGAGCTGTTTGCAGGCACATTGAAAAGGTTAGCGGTAATTGTAGAAACGCCGCTTGTTGTTGAAACAGTGTAATCCGCGCCTACGCCACCTGCTTCTACGCCTGTAGCATCGGTTAATGAAGTAATACCTACACCTGGATTAGACCATTTTGCTGAACCCGCTATATAGCTATAACCAACAGTTGCTCCTGAACCAATAGTATCTGAAACATAAACTGGGCCAGTTGCGTTACCTGAGTTGGTATATGACAATCTATAAGTCACATAACGACCCGTTGTACCTATAGTGGATGAACCTGAGTTAATGCCATTAGTATAAGAAGTTACAACAGGTGAACTTGTTGGATTAGTACCCGCACCCATTACCGCTTTAGTAAAGTTGATAATAGCAAGTTGGTTTTGAACGGTTAAGTTATCTGTATTAGTGCGTGTGTTAGTTGCATAAGTAATAGTTGAAGTCGATGCTGGTGTAGCAGTCACAACTTCAGCAGGAACTGCATACGCGTCTGTCGCAGTTGACTTAACAGACATCGCCACGATGAAGCTAAAGCCAGTATCGGGTTGTAATGTACCTGTTAAGACATTGGTACAAGGACTGCTACCACCGACTGTACACATAGGTGTTGTTGTGTCGGGCTGACCGTCACCATTTGCATCAGCGAAAATTTGGATGCTTGATAAGTTAGAATCAATTGCAGTAATAGGCAATGACAACGCAAAGTTATCAGGCGCGTTACCTGTATTGGTCAAGGTATGTGGCATATAAACCGTTGTACCCGCCGCCGCAATTTTAGTGTTATCTTGGATTAAGGTAAAGCTACCTACTGCTTGTACAGTGGTTTGTACTGTGTTTGAGTTAGCAGTTTGTGTTGTACCGCTATTGTCTAAGTATTTGGCAGTCGCGGTGTTTTGAATAACAGACCCCGCCGTAGTGCCTGTTGCCTGTGCTTGACTTGACATCAACACCAGCATTAAAGATAACGCCGCAAAACCACCACTGAGCAAACGCGAAGCTAAGCTTCGTCCTGTAGGGGGGGTAGCGGATTGAGTATGATTAATCATAACTAACTCCTAAAAATTAAAAAAAATGTATTAACTACTTTGCTAACGGTGTAGCAGGTTTAGCAACTAACTCTTCGGGTGATTTGGGTAATTCGCCAGCTTTCATACGCGCACTGACTTCTACTTTTTTGCCCGCACTCAGTTCACCCACTTCCCAACGCAACGAGCGGTATTCAACGTAAGGCACTTCAACTTGTTGCTCCTTACCTGTTTGGTCTTTCTCAGTACGCATCAAAGGTTCTGCTGCATACTGAACACCGTCAGCAGTTGCCTCTACAGGCAAAGGCTTTGCGGATTGTTTAACATAAATCAGCCCTTTAGGGATTGGCAATAAAGCCTTAACCCCAGTCACGGCTTGTTTACCACGATTACGATACACCGCACTGTATTCAAGTACATCACCTGGCTTGATTTTGGGTGCGTCTTCTCGCGTTTCTTGACCTTTAGCATCAGTAACAATCCGCTTAAGTGTCAAAGTAATAACGACTGGGTCTTTTTCAGACACAACCGCCTTATCTTTTGCCCCTGCCACGGTGGCATGTGTCATTGTCAACAAGGCAAGAATGATTAAAGCTTGTTTTTTGTTGATGTTCATTTAACGCCCCTTTTTTAAAATACGAATAAATCCGAAACGTTTTCTTAACGTTCTCTTAATGTAAAGTATACAAAACTAAAAAGAAACACCCGTAAGGGGCTATTTCATGTTTTTCTTATAATAAAACCACCCTAAAGGGCGGTATTTTTTTTTCATCAAAAACAATTGGTTATGTTTTTGCACATAGATTAAAATTGTTTAACCTAAAAATAAAAGGTTTTTATAAAAGCAAAAATAATACCAGATATTTTTTTGATGAAAATAAAAGATAATTTAAAAAAAATGTTTTTTATTTTCATGTAGATATATAACAATTTATCTAAAATCATTTAGTTTACATTGATATAAAGTAATGAAGATTACTTGAGGTGACTGTGCTTGTCAGGGGGTGGCAATTTATGTCACAAAAATGCAGTTAAATCGTTATGGAGAGGAGCGAATTACCAAATGCGTACATTTAGATACGTTTTTTGGAGCAGGAATAGTGGATAAGAAGAAAACGAATTGTAAGATAGATAGATTCGCCTTTGTGCATAGGCGAATCTGTCTACTCTATAACACTAACACACCAATTTCACGCGCTTTGGCAATCACTTGTGAACGATTTTCAACTTCGAGTTTGTCAAAAATATTTTTTAAATACCATTTAACGGTATTTTCTGAGACGGCTAATTGACCTGCAATATCGCTACGTTTATAACCCGAAGCGTATAAACGTAAAGTGGTTAATTCTTGCGCACTTAATTTATAGTGCTTAATTAGTGCATCATAATCAATCTCAGTATTATCGATGGTGAACTGTTGCGCGTGACGAATTTGAGCGTGTACTTTCAAACACGATTCTATACGCACCCGTAATTCTTGTTCATTAAAAGGCTTGCAAATATAATCCACTGCGCCCATTTCAAAGCCTCTAATTTTGTCATCGGCTCGCATTAAGGCGCTGACAAATATCACAGGGATGTGTGCAGTGGCGGGATTAGACTTAAGTCGCTGACAAACTTCATAGCCATTTATTTCCTGTATGACAACATCGAGCAGAATAATATCAGGTTGCTTTTTTGCCGCAATCACAAAAGCCTTACTAACCAGCCTTTCTAATAATAACTCATGACAATACCCAGCCAAACATTTGCTAAGTAATGTTAAACTCACCGCATCATCGTCCACTGCCAAAATGGTCGCTTTTTTCAATAGACTTAAAGTTAACATAGTGTGTGAAGGTATAATTTTATGGGTAATAATTTAAAAAAATTAATTTTTAGTGCGGCATCTAGCCAACACAAAACACCGTATAAGGTTTCTGAATAGTTACGAATTCCATAGAAAAGTATACCTTTGCCATGTTCATCTAAACGCTTCAACGCAAACTGCCATTTAAGTAAAACTTAAACAGTCTGACATTCGCTCTGCGTTCGCAAACGCATTGCTAACTCTCAATGCTTCATTCAAAATATTTTTACTTGCATTAATATCGCGGTCTAATTCTAAATCGCATACTTTGCACACAATATTCTATCCGATAATAATAAGTTATCGTTTTTCCAGCCACAACAAGAGCAAGTTTTAGAACTGGCAAACCACCTACCAACTTTAATGATTTCTTTGCCATACCAATCCGCTTTATAAGCTAATACATTATAAAATTCGGCAAAAGAAGCATCGCGTGTGATTTAGCGTGTTATGATTTTTTACCATGCCAGCGACATTCAAATCTTCAATAGTAATCATATCGTATTCATTAATCAACTGTGTTGTTATTTTATGAATAAAATCTTTACGTTTATTCGCTATATTAATATGAATGCAAGTGACTTTTAACTTTACTTTTTTTCTTCTTTTAGAGCCTTTCAATTTACGAGAAAGGTGTTTTTGTGCCTGAGCGAGTTTCGTTTGGCTCTTACGAAAATACTTAGGATTTTCTACTATCGTATTGTTACTTAATGTTAAAAATTTTTTGATACCAATATCTATTCCAACACTTTTTCCTGTTTTTTCTTTTAAAATTATTTCAGTTTCAACTAAAACTGATGCAAAAAACTGATTGAACTTATTTTTAGAAATAGTAACTGACATAAACTTGCTATTAACAGGAACAGTTCTATCAATCACTATTTTAACTTTACCACAATTTCTAATCGAATAACATTATCTTTTAAACTAACAATTGATTAGGTAATCTGAAACTTTGGTGATTATTTCTATTTTTAAA
>JBAQSX010000115.1:0-8530 GCA_049296695.1 Methylococcaceae bacterium
CGGCTACTTTTTTTATGCCCGCAGAAAATAGTCAAAAAACGACGGTGTTAATTAATAAAAAAACTATTTCTTATTCGCTATATAGTAAAGGTTATAACAAATAAGATAAACCGTGATATGATGAATCCGTAACGAAAAACTTTTCATTAAGCGGAGATTATCATGAAGCACTTAATATTATATTCGGCAATGAGTTTGGCATTATTAAGTAGTAATGCTTACGCCAGCATTACTGTTAATGCCGACGGTACACCAACAGCGCAAACCCTAGCCAATACCACAGAAATTTATTTATCAGGCACAGCGGCTCTGCAAGAAATTATTGAACGTTCTTTATTAATAGGAACAACGGATGGTATTTGTAAAGCAGGCACAGTGCGTAAATATCAAGACAAACCTTCTAGTGGTGCTAATCAAATTGCTTATTTATGTGAATTTAATAAAGGCGCGGGATTAAATCCGATTATAAATACTTTAGCTACGCATCCTAAAGTGTGGAAAAATAATTTATTACTGTATAAACGTAATGAAGGCGGTTCATTACTGGGCATACTACCTGTGGCTAATAACTTGCCCACTGCTTTTTTAAATGTCACTGCTAATTTAGGTAGTTGTACACCGACTACAGCGGGTTCATTTGTGGCAACGGTGGCTTGTGATTTCAGCACTAGCAACAATAACAACCATATTCCCGATTTTGGTGTGTCTGACCAAGAACCCAGAGTCTTTAATGTGGCAAATGGCAACGCGCCTACAGGCACACCGACTATTAGTTCAAACTACAAAACCATACCGGGTGTGGATGCTTTATTTGGTATTGCCGTCACCACTAAATTGCGTAACGCTTTGCAAGAAGCCCAATTTGGCACAACTAGCACTTGCGTAGCTTCAGAAACCGAAAGCTGTATGCCTACATTATCTTCAGGGCAAATTGCCGCCATTTTTGCCGCCTATCCCGCGCCTACAGCGCCTGCTACTTTACCTGTGGCAGGCGCGGGTAAATTTCATGATTGGAAACAGTTTAAAATTGGTGCAACAGGCGATTTATGGACGAATGCCAGCTCTGCTAATAAAGCCACTAGCTCTAAACTGCATATTTGTAGCCGTAATTCTGGCGCGGGGACAAAAGTGGCTTTGGGGATGGTATTTTTAGATAACGCTTGTAATCCAGCGGCTTCAAAAGTGGTCAGCCAAGCCGATTATATGGGAACGGGTGAAATTGCAGGTTCTGCGCCTGTACCAGAAAGCGCGATCCGCCCTACAGTACATGTCACTTCATCATTAGGCGGATTTGATGAATGTATGGATGAATTAGATTTAGATACTGAAAATAATTCAGGTGCGTTTGATAGCACTCAATATCAAGGTTCACGTTGGGCAATTGGTTATACTGTGATGGAACGTAATGCCACACGCAGTAAAAGTTATCGCTTTATTAAAGTTGATGGTGTCGCGCCTACCTTATTAAATGTGGCTAGTGGTCAATATCCTTTTTGGGCAGAAACGATTTATTTATACCGTATTAGCACTAATCCATTAATAGGCGATAAACAAACTTTAATTAATGAAATGATTAATGCTTTTGGCAAACCTGCCATATTGAGTTTAGCCAATGTATCAGCTACCCATAGTTTTGGTATCAGTGGACATTTAGCTATTCCTAATGCCGTGCATCCTGCTACTGCCAATGGCGCACTGAATTTAAGTAATCCGATTAATCCTTTGAGTTATTCTATTTATCCCAGCGCTGGCACAAATGCCACTAATAATTGCCGCGTACCGTTAATTTATTCAACCACTACCAATAATTTGCAAGGTATACAATTAAATCCGTAAAGTTTTAATACAGGAGTTTTGGGTTAAAACTTAGGACTGAAGTTCAACAAGGCAAATAATAATTCGCCCTTTTTTGCTGAGTAACTTTAGTTAATTACTCAAGTTACGCCAGCCAATATTATCAAGCAATAAAATGGATAAATTTCCCCCTTTGGAAAAGGGAGGTTAGGGGGGATTTATTAAATAAATCTTTTCCTTTTTGTTAATTTTAAAAGGTTTTGCTAGAGCTAATATAAAATCCCCCTCAGTCCCCCTTTTCCAAAGGGGGAAATTTTTGCGTAACTTCAGTTAATTATCAAAACCCAATCCGTATCCCCGCCATGACTTGATGGTCGCCCACTTCAAATAAAGTATCGCCTCTATTAACTAAAGTAGCATCCGAGCCACCAAAATAGCGGTATTTTAAATCAAACCCCACCCTGTCATTGAGTTTATAATGAATCCCCGCACCTGCTTGCCACGCAAAATCAATATTATTTTCAACAATACCGCTTTCTATACCATTTAAACGCAAATAATAAACGCCCACACCGCCTGTAATATAAGGTGTAAAAGCAGTTCGATTTTTAAAATCATAATAACTATTAATTAAAAAAGCACTGCGATCACGCGTGCCTTTTAATTTTTCACTGTGTCTATAAGTATCAGTTTCACCTGTGTAACTACTATAATAAGTCGATTTTGAGTGCGCTTGGTCTCTATTATTAGCTTGATACAGTAATTCACCTTCAACACGAAATACATCAGCAAGCCGATAACCCAAAGCAATACTCGCCGCAAATCCAGTATCAAAACTTTCTTTATAATGAGACGAATAAGAAGACGAAGAATAAGTCTCTTGATAATCCTGAACATAAGTAGGCGCAAATACAGCACCTGCATTAAACTGCACATACGCTTTATTTTCATCGGCATGAACCATAGCGCAGATTAATAAATTGCTCAGTAATATAAACGATGCTTTTAATAATAACATGATAATTCCTAGGTTAAATAAAATAGCCGTTTAATCATAAAACGACATTAAAAACTGTAGAGACGTTGCACCGCAACGTCTACTATTACAACGCCCTCGCCATAATATTATGATAGTCTTGAGTTAATTGGCTTTTAGTCCGCTGGCAACTATAAACTTCACAATACTGATTATTGGTTAAATAATTAAAAATCACCCGCTTAATATCATATTGATGCAGTTCTTGTTTTTTAATAAACTGACCATTAATAATATAAAAAGCGGGGGGTTTATGAATACTATCATGACTATTATTGCGATAACCCATATTGCGATAAAAACCAGTCCCACCCAAACGCGGCACATGATCACCCATGACAATAATTAAACTTTGCGGGTCGAGTTTAATTAATTGCGCTAAATAATAAGCAAGGGCTTGAGTGCGATACACAATTTGATTAATTGCGCGTTGATATTCAGCATTAAGATTTTTATTATGCGAACGCGCTTTTAATAATAAAGGATGCCGCGTTTCATCTAAACTAAAAGGCATGTGACCATAAACGCCTAGGACATAATTTAATAAAGGTTTAGGATTATCACTGGCTTTATGTTGTTTCACAAACTCTAAATTTTGCGCTAATAAATCGCCATCAAAAATAAACTGGGTTTTATCAACTAAATCTAAATAAGTTTGGCTCTTACTGGCATATTGACGCGGAAAATAAATTTCTTTAAAGCCCATACTTTTATTGGCATTCGGGGCATTAAAAAAATTAGGTTTATAACTATTAGTGGCTACGGTTCTATAATTGCTTAATAAATTAGGCAGACAAAAAGTTGGCTTTCCTGTAAAACTATTAAATTCAACACTGCCGTATTGATGCAAAGCAGGTACACCACATAACACTTCAAATTCAGCTTGCGCGGTAAAACCACCAAAGACAGGTGAAATCACCACACTTTCTTGTTGATTGAGTAAATTTAAAAAGTTTTCATGATAGGGTGAATGGTTATAACTGATTTTACTAAAAGACTTGGGATTAAAAAAACTCTCTAGCATAATAATATGGACATTATGACCATTGCTTTTATCAGCTAAAAATTGGGCTAATTGTAATTGCTGATTTTCATCGGTTTTATTATCACGGTATTGATTCGCCTCTTGTTTTGCTTTATTCATCACCGCTTCAAAATAAAATAAAGCACTCAAATAACCATTTTGCGCGGTATATTCATCTGACCAATCTGTCGGGTCAAATTTAGCCACGCTTTTAAATAAACTTAAATACAGCGTAGGTGCGAAGTTTAATAATACAACAGTAGTTATAATGCTTAAAGTTGGCAGAATAAAATAACGCCGTTTCTTTTGTAGATTCAGTATAAAAATGCTTGCAAAAACCAATAATACACTTAAGTAGCCAAGCAATTGTGCGATAGGTAATACATCAATTAATTCGGGTAATTCTGATAAATCACAGAATTTAAAGACTTTGCCAAAAGAGATAAAGTAATAATCATAGAAACTATAAAACAACAGCACAGGCAACAGCGACAATAAATAGCGATAACGATTCGGTTTTAAAGTAAAGAAAATCAGATAATAGGCAATGCTGACCAGCAAGCATTCTAATTTAATACTGATTAAAAAAGCTTCACCAAAACCACTGCCCATACCGCCTAAAAAAATACTCAGTTGGGAATAACTCATTAATAACAGAGCAATACTGAGCAGAGGTATTAATACTTGTGTGCTTAATTTAGTATTCATAATGCAACCATTCATAATAATTTTAAACAGCGGCGGTTATTGTAAGGGCGAATTAATTCGCCCTTACAATTAATGTTTTTCATGTGGCTTTTTAGATTCTTCGCTTTTATGCGTCACTGTTGGCGTTGATGTTGATGGTTTTGATTCTTCGCTTCTATGCGTTTGCGATGAAATAGCGGAGCTGTGTTCTTCAGTTCTATGCGTTTCTATTGGAATTGAAGTTTTGAATACTTCTGTTTTATGCGCTTCAATTGGCATTGAAATAGAGTGTTCTTCTATTCTATGCGGCTCGCTAATAACTGAAGGTTTAACTAACTCTGTTTTTTGAGTATCAATGACCATTGAAGGCTTAGTATGGCTATCAATAATAACTGCGGGTTTACTATCAACTTTAGGCGTGTCAATTGTAATTGATGGCTTAATGATTTCAGTTTTATGATTATCACTAAGTGTTGCTGGTTTATTATCAATTTTAGGGATGTTATTAATAACAGATGGATGAATAAGCTCTGTTTTAGGATGCGATTCCGTGTGCGTTTGAGTTTTAGGATACTCATGTTCACGTTTGTATTTTATGGTTTCTGCATCATAAGCATTAAGTTCTGCATCTCTGATTCTTTGCAAATAAACGCGTTGCGCATCATTTAAACTGTCATTACTCATGGTTTGTAATTGACTATTAATGGCATTAATATCGGTTCTTAATGAATATTGACCAATAGTTTCAGGTGGACTTTCTATATCACTATAATGACTACCTCTGTGATGATGATGACCACAAGCGCTAGTGAGTAATAATAAAACTGCTATTATGGATTTTAGGCTAACATTTAAAACGCGCTGATTATTCATCGTTATCTCATCCAATTAAAATGATTAAATCTGTCAAAATAGTATCAGCAAAGCCTTAAAATAAAGCGGCAACTAAAGCAATCACCGATTTTTCGCGCTAAAACCCCGATTTTTCACTGCGAAATCCGAAAAACCTCGCTATTGGTTTTGATATACTACTTAAAATTAAATCAATAGTGAGACAACATCATGATTTTTTCGCAAACCGATATTCTGGAATACTATTACTGGTTTAATAGTGCCTTAGCACTTATGCAAAGAATCTGCGTCATTATGATGATTGCCTATCTTGCTATTCGTTTAAATTGGTTAAGGCAAGTATTACGCGGAATGCAAAATTGTTGGCAATATGTTTTTATTACTGCACTTTTTTTCGGCATCTTTGCTATTGTGGGATCGCATAATGGTTTGATTATTAATATTTCTACTGAAAAAATTAGTAATTGGACAGAAATGATTATTTCTAAACCATTAGAAAAATCACAAGAAATTATTAGCTTTCGTGATGCAATGATATTATCAGCTGGATTAATGGGAGGAATAAAAGTTGGTTTGGTAGCGGGATTATTGGCGGGTATAGAACGCTATTGGTTGGGAGGATTTACCAGTATTATTAGTTTTATAATGACTTTATTATTAGGATTAACGGCTGGTTTAATAGGGCAATTCTTTCCTCATTGGGTTAATAGCATTAAAGAAACACTGAGTATTGCATTTATTTTAATAGTCATACAACATGCTATTTTTGCTTTGCTGATTGCTTTATTAATTGAATATGATATTAAAGACCACCCTATTTTAGCTTTACTGAGTGAATACAATACGAATGTTATTCCTTCATGTATCGATACAGCGGCTTTAATTAAAAAAATTATCTTACCTTCTTTAGTGGTTAATTTTGGAGGATGTGTATTATTTACTCTTGTGATGAAAGATTTAGAACGAGACCGTTTACGCGATGAAGCTCAACGCGCTGAATTACGCGCCTTACACGCTCAAGTTGAGCCCCATTTTTTAAATAATACGCTCAGTGCTATTCAAGATTTAACCGTGACTAATCCTGAAAAAGCTCGCGCTTATTTAAGTAAATTAGCGGTATTTTTTAATGATACCCGCAAAAGTGCTTCATTAATAAAAATTACGGTTGAACAAGAATTAATACAAGTACAACAATATATAGATTTTCAGCAATTACGTTTTAAAGAAAAAGTGATTTTTGAAATAACTGTCCCTAATCGTATTTTTAATTACGAATTACCGCCTTGTAGCGTGCGTACTTTAGTTGAAAATGCCCTAACTCATGCTAGGCGTGATTTAAATAGACCGTTGTCGATTATTATTAGCGGCGAAGAAACTATTAATAGCGTGATTTTACATGTCAGAGATAATGGCAAAGGTATTGCACCCGAACGTTTGCCTTTATTGACTAAACAAATAGTAAAATCTGATTCGGGTAGCGGTACTGCTTTATATTATTTAAATCAGAGTTTATTATTAGCCTTTAGAGGACAAGCTAAATTAACTGTTGATAGTATTGAAAATAAAGGCACAATAGTGAGCTTGAGTTTTCCTAAGGAGTTAGTCAGATGGTAAAAAAATGGCGGGTAGTATTAATAGAAGATGAATTACAAGCGCGGGCTTATTTAAAAAATACCTTATTAACACGTTATAATGATATTGAAGTCATTGCTGAAGCGACAACCGTGCAACAAGCTTTAGCGATATTTACTACTATTAAAAACATTGACGGGGCTTTTATTGATATTAATTTAGAAAGTGATGGCAATAGAGCAGGTTTAGATTTAGCCTTTAATATCAATCAACGTGATAACGCGCCGTGGATTATTTTTACCACCGCTTATGATTATGCAGTTACTGCGATTGAATATGTGCGTCCTATTGGTTATTTATTAAAACCTTTAGACAATAATCGTTTAGATGCAGCGTTGAATTATATGCGTAAAGTCTATGGTAAAAATAGCTCTCTGCTCAGTGACACTTGTAATGAATCCAGTATTGAAATTCGCCATACCCTGATTAATTCTTATGGGGATAAAGAAAAATGTAAATGTTTTATTAAACCTGCTGAAATTTTATATGTGCGTAAAAATTCCAGTGCCAGTTCGGTGCGGATTCGCTTAATTAATGGTAATATCTTAGATCATATTGCAGGGACGTTGGCAGAATGGCACGAAAGGCTCAATCAAAGTTATTTTATAAAAATTCATAAAAGTTATTTCATTAATTTAAAACAAGCTCAAAGTATTCATTTGCATCCTTTTCAAAAAGAAACTTATCAATTATCCTTTAAAAGTTGCAGTGAATACTTAACGATAGGTGAAGTGTTTTATGCTAATTTAGTCGATAAATTACAAAGTGGGGATTATTGATGGGATTTATTCCTTTATTTTTCCTTGTTCCCACGCGCCGCGTGGGAATACAGTAATATCCTCCACTTAAGCATGACGCGGCGCGTCTACACGGCATTCCCAACGCTAGCGCGTGGGAACGAGGATATATTTAAAATATTATGAGTCTACGTTATCAAATTAATAGTCGCATTTTTTTAACCAGTTTATTAATTTTAATACTGGGCGGTTCAGTGGCGATTTGGCAAGCGCGTAATGCGGTGAGTAAAGAAATAGCCTCTTCTTTAAATTTAGCCACCCAATTAATTGCTTTAAATTTTCCGCAAGGTCAGCACAGTGTATTTACTTTAAATACTTGGTTGCCGCGTTTTATTTCTTTAAAACAAACCCGTCATTTAAAAATTGAATTGCAATATGAATCAGGGGAAGTTGTTAAATTCTCAACGCCTAGTAATATTAATACCGATAATTCAAACGCGCCGCAATGGTTTATTAATTTAGTGTCAAAAAATTATTTAGCGATTCGTCAACAATTAAGCACGACTGACGCTAAAGCGATTCAATTAATTATTAGAGCCGACCCTTTAGATGAAATTAATGAAGTTTGGGAAGAAACGTGTACTTTTTTTATGTCGCTTATATTAATGATGCTATTAACTTTTTTATCAGTGAATGTGGTTTTTAAACGCACCCTAAAAGCCATTACTATTATTGTCGATGGTTTAAAAACTATTGAACGCGGCGATT
>JBAQSX010000116.1:0-12542 GCA_049296695.1 Methylococcaceae bacterium
AACCTAGGTTTGAACTCCGAAAGGTTTAATATTAACTAGCCTACTTTTTTGATGCACTACCGAATAGAGTTATTTAAACGACAATAATTTTAAAGAAAAATAAATACTAGCGCCAACTATTCAGACATTACGCAATATTTTAAAAGGCGCAAATACTGAAAATATCCGCGACCGCAGTGAATGTTTAGGAATGGCTAATAAAATGTAGCTTTTTTAGGACAGCTAGTCCTTACATTGAACAGTGGCAGTGATAACGCTATAGTGATGACTTAATTAAGCCTACCGTTTTTAATGAAAATTATCAATTAAAAATCAATGTGTTATAAATAACGCCTATAAAATATAATTTATCTTAAATTATTATTTATCACTACTTAGTTATCACTATCCAAATTCTGATGGCTACTAAACAACACCTTCATTGTGTTAAACAACATAACTCAATCGCTTGCCTGTATTTGCGTCACGTTTTCGAGTTAAAATAGTCGGCTTTCGATGCTGGCAATAGCGGGTCATAGGTGACTTTAAACAAACCCGTGCAGTTGTGAGTGCTATTTGTTTGATTCTATTGCTATAATGGCGTTTCATTATGACAATAGCATAAGCAATGTGTAGCGTTTATGCCCAGTCCGATGACTTTTCAAGCACGTTTTGAAAAGTGTCACCAAACTTATTTAAGCTAACCTTTTGAGTATACACATGACAGATTTAACGCATTACAGAAATATCGGTATCTTCGCGCACGTTGACGCGGGTAAAACCACTACCACTGAGCGTATTTTAAAGCTCACAGGTAAAATTCATAAAATCGGTGAAGTACATGATGGCGCGACCACCACTGACTTTATGGATCAAGAACGTGAACGCGGTATTACCATTCAATCTGCTGCAACCACTTGTTTTTGGAAAGACCACCGTTTCAATATTATCGATACCCCTGGACACGTTGACTTTACTATCGAAGTGTATCGCTCATTAAAAGTTTTAGACGGCGGCGTGGGTGTATTCTGTGGCTCTGGCGGTGTTGAACCCCAATCAGAAACCAACTGGCGTTATGCTAACGATTCTAAAGTTTCACGCGTTATTTATGTTAATAAACTTGACCGTATCGGCGCGGATTTCTACCGTGTCGTTAAACAAGTAGAAGACGTTTTAGGCGCGAAACCTGTGGTGATGACTCTGCCTATTGGTCGTGAAGATGAATTTGTGGGCGTAGTTGATGTATTAACTCAGAAAGCATGGGTGTGGGATAACTCAGGCGATCCGATGAATTATGAAATCAAAGACATTCCTGCTGATATGGTGGCGGATGCTAAAAAATGGCGTGAAAAATTAATTGATGACGTTGCCGACCAGTTTGACGACATCATGGAGCGTTATTTAGAAGGTGAAGAACCCACTGTTGAAGAAATCAAACGTTGCTTGCGTAAAGGTACTATTGCAATGGATTTCTTCCCTACTTATTGCGGTTCATCCTTTAAAAACAAAGGGGTACAGTTAGTTTTAGACGCGGTGGTTGATTACTTGCCTAACCCTATGGAAGTAAAACCCCAACCCGAAGTTGATTTAGAAGGCAACCCAACAGGTGAATTTGCCGCGATTGATGCTGATAAACCTTTGCGTGCTTTAGCATTCAAAATTATGGATGACCGTTTTGGCGCGTTGACTTTCTTGCGTATTTATTCTGGTCGTTTAGAAAAAGGTACTAACGTATTAAACACGTTCACGGGTAAAACCGAACGTATCGGTCGTATTGTGGAAATGCACGCTGACGAACGTAAAGAATTAGAATCTGCGCAAGCGGGTGATATTGTTGCGGTGTTGGGTATGAAAAACATCCAAACAGGTCATACTTTATGTGATCCTAAATTCCCAGCGACTTTAGAACCAATGGTCTTCCCTGATCCCGTTATCTCAATTGCTGTCAGTCCAAAAGACAAAGCGGCTTCTGAAAAAATGGGTATTGCCTTGGGCAAAATGATTCAAGAAGACCCCTCTTTCCACGTTGAAACTGACGAAGACAGCGGCGAAACCATCTTAAAAGGCATGGGCGAGTTGCACTTAGACATTAAAGTGGACATTTTAAAACGTACTCATGGCGTTGAAGTTATCGTCGGTAAACCACAAGTAGCGTATCGCGAAACTATTACTCGCAGTGTCGAGGACGAATACACCCACAAAAAACAATCAGGTGGTTCGGGTCAATACGCCAAAATCAACTACATCATCGAACCCGGTGAACCCGGTTCAGGTTTCGTGTTCGTGTCTACTGTTACTGGCGGTAACGTACCACGCGAATTCTGGCCAGCGGTGGAAAAAGGCTTTAAATCAATGTTGGATAAAGGTGTGTTGGCTGGCTTCCCTTGCTTAGACTTCAAAGTGAACTTAACTGACGGTGGCTTCCACGCGGTTGACTCATCATCGATTGCCTTTGAAATCGCGGCTAAAGCGGCGTTCCGTCAATCAATCCCCAAAGCCGCGCCACAATTACTTGAGCCAATCATGAAAGTTGACACTTTCACACCAGACGCTCATGTAGGTGATGTGATCGGTGACTTAAACCGTCGTCGTGGCATGATTAAATCACAAGATAAAAGCATTACAGGTGTACGCGTTAAATCTGACGTGCCACTGAGTGAAATGTTTGGTTATATTGGTGATTTGCGTACTATGACCTCAGGTCGTGGTCAGTTCTCTATGGAATTCTCACATTACATGCCTTGCCCTAAAAACGTGGCAGATGAAGTGATTAAAGAAGTCGCTGAACGCGCTAAAGCCGCCGCCGCTAAGAAATAAAGTAACACGATGACGGGAGTGCAAACCTAGGTTTGCATTCCACTAAAAAAGGCGAATAAAACGTTAGGTTTTATTCGCCTTTTTTGCGTTTGGATAGTGATAGATTAGTGTCGTAACAAGTTTAATAATTTAAGATGCAAAAAAGTCAGTCTATTCCGCGTCACTATCACTGGCCACTTCGGATATTTCTTTTAAACGCGTAATGGCTTTGCTGTGAATGCTATTCTCTGAATAATTACCCGCCTCATCAATAATACCCGCTATTTCCCCTGTTAATAATTCCAACGTTTCATCAACACTCGATACCGCATAAATACTAAATAATTCAGCATTAACCGCGTCAATTACTTCTTGTTTTAACATTAAATGCCGTTTATTAGCAGAGGGAATAATCACTGCGTGTTGACCTGTTAAACCCCGCGCCTGACATAATCTAAAAAAGCCTTCAATCTTTTCATTAACCCCGCCTATAGCTTGCACTTCACCATATTGATTAATAGAACCTGTCACGGCGATATTTTGTTTAATGGGGATTCTTGTGAGTGCTGAAATTAAACAACACAATTCAGCCAGTGACGCGCTGTCGCCGTCAATTTCACCGTAAGATTGTTCAATGGCAATACTGGCTGATATGGCTAAGGGGAAATGCTGCGCGTAACAATGCCCTAAATAACCCGTCAAAATCATCACGCCTTTGGAATGAATCGCCAAACCTAATTCGGCTTCGCGTTCAATATCAACAATGCCGCGATTACCCGAATGCACTGTGGCGGTAATTCGCGCAGGTGCGCCAAAACAACTGCCGCCAATTTCAATTACGGTTAAGCCATTGATTTTGCCAATGTCTACGCCATCGGTTTTTAATAAAATTGTGCCGTCTAAAATATCATCAAGGGCAATTTGTGAGAGTTTGCCATGCCGAAATTCACGCGCTGTTAAGGCTTGTTCGATGTGCTGGCGTTCTAATTCCCGACATTGCCCTGCAAATAATACCGCTTCGCTGATAATACTTAAGGTGTGTTGTAATCTAGCGCAAAAGCCGTGTTGATTTTCAGCGCGGCGGCAACTGTGTTCAATTAACGCCTCTAACGCCCCTCGCGCCAGTGGTGGTGCATGTAATTCAGCGGCTTGTTGTTGTAATAATTGCGCAAATTGGGCGAGGGTTTGTTCAGTGCGTGGGATTACGCTATCAAAGTCCGCTAATACTCTAAACATTTGATTAAATTCACTATCAAGTTCTTCAAGCAAATAATAAATATCGGCAGAACCTAAGAGAATGATTTTAACGTTTAAGGGAATCGCTTGGGGTTTTAAGGTGACGGTATGTACGCCCATTAATTCGGTATTGGGTGATTCAATATGAATATAAGCTGTTTGCAAAGCGCGTTTTAAGCCTTCCCAAACAAAAGGATAATCAAGGATTTTTTCGGCATCCAAAATCAAATAACCGCCATTTGCCTTATGCAACGCGCCCGCAACAATATAGCGATAATGGGTGACTAACGCGCCTTGGTCACTGGTGTAGCCGATGTGACCAAACAAGTTGGCATAGGTGGGATGGTGTTCATAAACAATCGGTGCGCCGCTGTCAGGCGCGTGGTCAATTAAAATATTGGGCGCGTAATCGGCGAGTAATTCACTTTTACTGTAACGCTCATGGGCGTTGCGTTGCGGTTGGAGATGATTACTAATGGTTTGTTGCAAATCATTTTGTAGATGATGCAAATACTGCATTACTGCATCAAGGTTTTGATAAGTATGATGCAGTTTAGCAAATAAAGGCGTTAACGCCTGATTGATGGTTTCTTGTTGTAACTGTTTGATTTTATCAGACATTGTGTCGCGCCATTGGGGCAGATCACGCAATACTTCGTATAAATAATCTTCTAAGGTCGCAACCGCGTTATAAAAAGCTTTTTTATCCAATGGCGGCAATAAAGCAATTTGTTCTTCATTTAAAGCATTACCATTGCGAATGGGCGCGAAACGAATATCGTTGTTCTCGTCTTTAATTAAAGCAACATGAAAAGCTCTGGCTTTATTTTCAGCGAGTTCAATGGCTTGATTATAAGTTTGTTCAAAATCGCGCTCGATGATGGTTTTCTTTTGTTGATAATTAGCATCTTCAAAGGCGGCAGGAAATAAGGCTAATACTTGGTCAAGTAGGCTTTCTATGGCTTCACCAAAAGCGTGTCCTTGCGATGCAGGCAAAGCTAAAGCAATGGGTTCACGTTCATTGTGACTGCTATCAACATAAACGTAACTGCAAGGGATTGGTAAATTTGCCGCACGCGGACGTAATTGTTGATTGATTAGGCTTAAGCGTCCAGAGCCAGAAGAACCCATCACAAAAATGTTATAGCCCGATTGTGGCATAGCCACGCCAAAGGCTAAAGCCGCACTGGCTCTGGGTTGTCCTAAAATGGTAGTCGCGTTGCTAGTAGATTGCGTTAGCTCAAGGTGACTTAAATCAACGGTGAGTTTTAAAGCGTGGGCGGGTAATTTTAAAGTATCGGTCATGAAGAATGCACAGCAAAGTAGTTTTTGTGTTGCATTCTAGCCTGAATTAAAAGCAAAAGCTGAAGGATTATAAGTCCGTAATATCTTAAGGTGTTGGGCTGGAGTGTTTAGGAGGCGTACAAAAGTTTTTGTACGCCTCCCTAATGACTAATCTTTATTTGGTGTTATCAAATACGACAAAGTCATGCCCTAAGTTTGCGGGATGCGTATTGCTACCTAAGATAGCAAGAGCCACAGGGCTTGCAGAGTCTGCACCATCACTGTCATAAGACAAGACTCCAGAGTTTGCGTTATAAAGTAAGTTAGCACTCAAACCCACTCGCGTACCACCTGTGAAGGTCATGTCTGCGTTTAAATTCAGTAATGTAGTGGGTGGGTACGCCGTGAAGATAGCTCTTGAAAGCATAATCACATCACTACCACTGGTGAAGTCGGTGATGGTATCGATATTGGGTGTAGCCACTGTATTGAGCGCGTCGATTAACATAAAGCTATCAATGCCCGCGCCACCTGTGAACGTGTCATTACCCAAACCGCCCGAAATAATGTCATTACCCAAGCCGCCGCTGAGTAAATTATTGCCTTCATTACCGATTAAGGTATTACAGCTGGCATTACCTGTTAGCGTATCACTATTAGCATTGACTGTACCAAAAGCACTAAGCGTGGTGTAGGTGCGTGTACCTTGGGGGATAATGCCATTTTCAATACTACTAGGTAAGGTATAGCTAGTCACTTGATAAGGGACATAAACGCTGTCAGTATCAGATGCAGAACCTGTGTCGTTGATAATATCTCTATCAAAATAGCCCAGATAATAAGTATCTGAACCCGCGCCACCATCTAAGGTATCGATGCCCGCGCCACCGTCTAAGCTGTCAGAGCCTGTGCCACCCACAAGTGAATCCGCGCCCGCTTCGCCTAATAATGAATCATCACCCGCGCCACCGTAGAGTTTGTCGTTACCATAACCACCCCATAAACTATCATTACCAATACCACCTGACAGGGTATCACTCATGGTGTAGCCGTATAATTGGTCATCACCGTCTATGCCTGTTAATACGTCATAAATAGGTTTGGTATTGCCTCTATCACCTTTTAGATTTTGTGGCAGGTCACGGCCATCATCTAAATTAGCTAATTGCAGAGCTGTAATCGATAACACGTTGTAATTGTTATCTGTGGTGCTAATTGAGCCAGTTACTGTATAAGGCACTGTGCCATCATTTAAGTAATCATCAACGCCGCGTACGGTTAGGGTTTGTGGCGTATCCCAATTGGCTGAGGTAAAAGTCAGTGTAGGCGTATCAACCGTTCCTTCGGTAGTATCACTGCTAGAAAAACTTAACACTACATCTTGTGCAACTTTGGTAGTTAAGACAATGCTATAGCTAGCAGTTGTGCCGTCTTCACCTGTGTTTTGCAAAGTAGTCGGACTAATAGTAATAGCAGGATTAACCGAAGTGACCGCGTTAGTATTACTACTACTAACACTTTCTGCATAACTAAAACCATCGGTGTAGTGCGCGATAACGCTAATGACTTTGCTCGCTTCATTGGCAGTTAGCGTATAGCTATCGCTAGTGCCAAGACTTGTTTTGTCGGCAAACCATTCATAAGTAATCGTCCCCAGACCATCTAAGTCAGCTAAGGTGTTACTCGCTGTTAAAGTTTCACCTTGATAGGGGTTAGCATCGCTAATAGTAACCGTGCCTGTAGGGTCGTCATTGACATTGGCGACCTTATTAGTGGTATTGCTATCTGCACTCTCAGCAGTGCCACCTTTATCGGTATAACTTACAGTTACCGTAATGGCTTTGCCCACTTCGGTTTGCGTGAGTTTGTAAGTGCTACTAGTCGCGTTTGTAATCGCTGAGCCATCGACTTTCCATTGATAGTTCAGTGTACCCAAACCGTCTAGGTCTGCAAGGGTACTGGTATTTGCAGTTAGCGTATCACCTTGTTGTGGTGTGCCATTATCAATGGTCACTCCACCTGTGTGCGGGTCATTGGCGGCGGTAATATTGACAGTGGTACTAGCTGTAGTTGATAACGCGCCGCCACTACCTTGTGGTTGTTTACCTGTATTACCATCGTTAAACGTCCAATCTAAGGTAACTAAGGCGGGCGGGGTGTGGGAACTGTCTTTGTAGGCAATTTGTTGCAACGCGCTGTTGACCAAGGTTTGCGTGGCACTTGAATTAAACGTTAATACTAATGTCCCCGCTGAGTTTGTCGTTACCGCGCCAATAGTGGTGCTAGAGACCACTACATTATTACTTGAAAATGCCGCCGATGAGAACACGTCGTCTGTACTAGCCCCGCCATGACGTGCTAAGGTCAAAGTCGCGCCGTTGTAATTGCCAATCGCATTTAATTCAGGATCAGATACGGTAATAGTGCTATCTAATACTGTCGCGCTAGCGTCTTCGGTAAAGCTTGTCGCACTATTAGCAACAGTGACTGAAGGCGAGTCATTAGTGTCGGTAACATTAATCTGTGAAGTCGCCGCCGTGCTATCGACAATACCGTCATTGACAATAAAGCTAATCGTGCGTGTTGCTATGTTGGGCGTGTTGGAATTGTCAACATACTTCACCGCACGCAAAGCCGCTTGCCATTGCGCTAAGGTTGCCGTGTTGTCCGATGACAGCAAGGTTTCAACGCCCGTGGTGCTGTTAAAGCTACCCGTAATGTTACCCATCGTTGAGCCGTCATTGCTAAACGATAAAACATCTTCACTGCTTTGATAGCCAGTAGTAATGCTCACCGTGGCAGAGGCTAAGGTTGCATTGTCAGTATCGGCAACTGTTAAACTGCTGTTAATAGCAATAGGCGTAGAAGCCGCGTCTTTTGCCTCAGTAAAATTGACCGAACCCGAGGCGGTAACAGTGGCTATGGCATCGTTGTAAGCAAAACTTAAATCGCCTGTTTTGTTACCAATAAAGACATCGGGCTTGCCATCGGCATTAATATCAGCAAAAGTCGGTGTAGCAGAAGAACCCACATTGCCCAAACCAAAGGGGTTAGTGATAGGCGTATCAGAAAAATCTGGAGTGGTTGCCGTGCCTTTATTTAGGAAAAGCAAAGTATCACCCGCGCCATCACCAATGAGCGCGTCTAACTTTGTATCACCGTTAATGTCCATGAAAACAGGTCGCGCATACTTATCTGTTGAAACATGGGTTAGACCATAAGGATTAGTAGCGGGTGTGCCAAACTCAGGCGTATTGACTGTGCCTGTATTTAAATAAACTAAGGTGTCACCTGATTGAACGCCGATAATCGCGTCTAATTTGCCATCACCATTTAAATCAGCAAAAGTAGGTTTGACAGACAGAGCTGTATTGACCAAACCTAAGGTGCTGGCATCAACTGCTGTGTCAAAATTTGGATTACTCGCTGAACCCGAATTTTTGAAAAATGAGATGCCACCATTACCTGCTCCTACAAAGGCATCTAAATCACCATCACCGTCTATATCGGCAAACGCAGGCGCGGCATAAGTACCCGCAGAGCTGATACCCAAGGCGTCCGCATTAACAGGCGTGTCAAATACAGGCGTGCTGGCTGTACCACTATTTTTGAAATATAAAGTATCGCCCTTGCTATCACCGACAAAAGCATCCAACTTACCATCGGCATTAATATCGACAAAAGTGGGGGTTGCATTAGAACCCTTATTGCTCAAACCAAAAGGATTGGGATTAGTAATTGTGCCAAAAGGATTATTGCTTGTTGAAGCGGGCGGCACGTCAAAAGTAGGATTGTGCGGGGCTATATCATTATCGGTAATGTGAACCACAATATTGCTAGGTGTTGCGCCATTAAAAGCACTATCACTACTTGATGTAGTAAATTTAATCACCCCTGTATGTGCGCCTTCACCAACACTGTCATCAACAGCGGTAACGGTGACATATTGGGGCGTATTCCAATTAGCTGAGGTGAAGGTTAAGCTGGTAACACTGGTACTGACTTGTTGATTAGTATTATCGAGTGTGACGGTCACATCGCTTGTGGGTTGACCATTTAAAACTACAGCGAAGCTATCGGTCACACCACCTTCAGTTACGGTAGTATCAGCAGTACTACCACCTGTAACAGTGGTATGCGCCACAGTTTGCGTGCTACTGACGGGTTCATTAATGAAAAGCAAAAGATTGCCATCACTCGTTCCTACAAAAGCATCTAACTTGCCATCACCATTAATATCTACTAGTGAAGCACTCACTAAATGACCACGCGGCATACCCTTATCTAATCCAAAAGGATTGCTACTGACATAAGAAAAGCCTGAGCCTGTATTCTGGTAATAGCGCAGATTGCTGTCTTGACTACCAATTAATACGTCTACAAGGCCATCGCCATTAATATCGACAAAAGTCGGTGCGGCAAAATAGCCCCCAGTGCTTGTTAAACCTGATATATTAGCCCCGCCAACAGTGGTTTTACTTATGTAAGTAAAACTTGGATGAGTCGCATCACCTGTATTTTCAAAATAGAAAATATTGCCATCACCATTTCCGACCACAGCATCTAAAAGACCATCGCCATTAATATCGGTAAAACTCGGGTGCGCATTACTACCAACAGTGCTTAACCCTGTAAGTGATGCGGTGGTGGCAAAACTGGGATGTTGGGCATCACTACCTGTATTTTTAAAATACACTGTCGTGCCATCTTTTTCACCGACGACAATATCTAAAAGAGTATCGCCATTAATATCCACAAAGGTAGGCGTAGTAAAAGTGCCTGCGCTACTAGGTAGACCTGTAAGCGAGCCGGCAACAAACAGCGGATTGGTAGCAGTACCTTTATTTTGGAAATAAAGAAGTTCACCCGCAGAATTACCCACGAGGACATCTAAATCGCCATCGCCGTCAATATCGGCAAAAGTGGGGCTGGCATACGCGCCTACATTAGTTAAATCAAAAGGATTAGTCAGTGGACTAGCAAATACAGGATTAATTAGTTGAACTGGTGGTGGCATGGCAATGCTCCTAAAAATAGAAATAAAATATTGGGTGGTTAAAACAGTCCAACTAGTATTTAACAATGCGTGATTTCTTAAATAACTCAAGTTACGCAAAAATAATAAAACTAACTGTAGGGGCAAAACATTTTTTGCCCTTTAGGATATTATTAAGGGCAAATATATTGCCCCTACATTGACAACATTTGCGTAACTTGAGTTAATAATTGCACGACATGCAAGCTCTCTACTAAATAATCACTCACTTTTTTGCACTACCGATTTTTCTATCAAAACAGCGGAAAACTCGATGGCAATAATGGCTCGCTCGTCTTTAGATTTAATCATCTCTACACTAACTATAATGGACTATTATTTTTAGTAATACTAAAGAAGTGAGTACTAATAAACAATCATTTTATCGTAGAGGAGTTGCAATGCAAGCTCTGTACAATCTCATGATTGCACGCATCAATCTAGCAATCCAATGACTGAATTTTTAAAAGGTTTGCCTACAAGTTGTTGTAAATGTTTAACCAGTTTTGCGCCTATACCACGGTGGCGATAAGTAGGTAATACATACAGCGATAATAACTCAGTCTCAGTTTGAGAGGCATCGACAGAACTAAAAAGTTCAGCTACCGCAAACCCCACCATCTCACCTGCCACTGAGGCAGATACGCCCAATAATTCACCACGTTGCGCTTGAATTTTCCAGCGTGCTTGCAAACTAGGATAGCTCATAGCTTCATAAGGCACTAAATTTTCAGGGTTAAGATGGTAAACATGTTGATATTTAATAGCAAACTCAGCTGAATTCATAGCTATTGTGCTATTGGGCAAGCCCGCTATAGGCGTTGTTGTCGTTAAGCTAGGACGATTAACTGTTGGTTTAGTTATCAACATGCCCCCTGAATTAGGAAAAGTGATTAAACGGTTAATATCCTCATCTTGAAAACCAATTGCTCTAGGTAGTCGCACTTTAGGCAACACCACCACATCAAACAACTCTTCGACTACGCCATCAATATGTAGCCAATGCACAATCGCCCCTGTGGTTATATCAATAATCATCAAACCACATTGCGATTTATTGCCTTCATTAGCAAGCCGAATTTCTAAAGGCAAACCGCTAAAAGTCCTAGAGCGTAGTTTTGATAAGCCTACCAACGCATACTGACCAAAAAAAGCTAAACCCCGAACAAAACCGGGACAAAAAGTAGTTGCTACAAAACGTTCACCTTCTAAATAACCCAATTCTCCCGTGCCTGAATTGAGCAACCATAACTTACCGCGATACCAACGCGGTGAATGCGGCATTGACAAACCTGTAGTCATAATTTCATTGCTGGGGATATGTATCACTACGCCACCATCAACGCGATGATTACGCCAACCCGCCGCGTTATCACTACGACTACAAGCGGTCACATAAGTGGCTTCACCATCACAGAGTGCCAAACCATTTAAATGACAACGATCCTCAGCGGCTAATTTACTAATAAAGGGTGGTTGCCATACAGGTTCAAAACTAAAACCTGTGCGTAAAGTGGCAAGGCAACTAAAATCGGTGTTGATAAACAGCAGTTTTTTATTTTTATCAATGACCACATCGTGGGCATTCACATCCCCTGTGGTGTAAGAAACGCTGGGAATATAAAGCCTATCACAACCCAAATGATTTTCGCCCTCGGCAAGCCGATTTTCTAATTGCCAAATAGCATAACGCGTGGTCATGATGAGACGATTAGCATCAGCATACAAACCCATAGGCTTATCAAATAAACGCTCATTAACCGCTAATTTTCCATCAGCTTTACAGCCAATTAAAAATAAACGATTAGTTTGATAAGTAGTAAAGGCAATACTGATTTGTATTTCATTTAACCACTGCCAAAGTCCCTCAGAACCCATCATGGTCATTTTTTGGGGTGGCTGGCTTATAGGGGCTTGGTTGATATTTAAAGAGTCGGTCATAATATTAAATCCTTTATTATAATTATTCTTTTATCTAAAAGAATAATACATCAATGTAAAGCATATCTATTTTGAAAACTATAGTAGTATCTCTTGTCTGAATCAAGGATTCACACAATAAATGAAAACAAGTGATTCTATTGTTGGTAGTGGTTCAAAAGAGTAGGATTAATACTATGCTGTCATTCCAGCAGGGATGCTGGAATCCAGTTACAGGGATGTATTTATAACCATTACCATCCATGGTTTCTGGATTTCGGCATCCATGCCG
>JBAQSX010000117.1:0-3874 GCA_049296695.1 Methylococcaceae bacterium
GTCGTTATGTCAGTTTGATATAAAACCGTTATAAGCGAATAAAATAATTAAGCTCAGTCGCTACGAAAGTTTCAAGATAATTTTTACAATTCCCAATCTTCCAGTAACAATCCGCTCACTCGGCTAAATTCACGCGTATTGTGGGTAATTAAAGTTACTTCATTGGCTAAAGCGATAGCCGCAATCATAAAATCATTTGCGCCAATAGGCTGTCCAATGGCAGTTAATTCGCTGCGGATTTTTCCATAAACTAAAGCCGCTTTATCGTCAAAGCTTAAGGATTTAAAGTGAGCGCAGAAATGCTGGGCTTTAGCAAGACTCGCGGTTGGATTTTGGCTTTTCATCGCGCCATAAAATAATTCGGCTTTAACTACTGAGCAAAGCAGAATTTGTTGTGGTTGACAGTGTTCTAAACGCTGTTTTAATTTGTCGGAGCGTTTGTTCAAAAACACAATGCAAGCGTTGCTATCAAGTAAATAGTTCATCACAATGTTTCACAATCAGTGAGTTGTGGTTGTTCTGGGCGTTCAATGGGGTCATCGGCTAAACAGCCATAGCTTTGATTTAAAAAAGCTAACCAGTTTTGTTGTTCAATGCTTTGTTTGCAGGGTTGAATAATAACCACCAGTTCGACTTCTTGATTGGCATATTCAATAGGCAAGCTGAGTTTGAGTTGGGCATTGTTTTCTATATGCGTGGTGAATTGTAAGGTTTGCATAATTTGTCTCAGAGAGGTTTTGCGGATTATCTATTATACCGTTATAGGGCGATTAATACTGATTTGTCGTTTTGATTTAAAGCAATTGCGGTTATTATTAAAGCTGTTAATTAAATAACTGGAGATATTGATGGAATTATCAATCAGCGATGCTAAAACCAAACAATTAATGACCGAAGTGATGGTTGACTTATTAAAAAATAAAAGAGGGAAATTAGTCGATATTGTTTTAGAAGCCTTAGAAGAAGTGGCTTTAGCTAATGCGATTAATGAAGGTAGACAAAATGATTTAATCAGTAAGGCTGAAATTTTTGCTATTCTTGATGATAGTAATTAAAAATATCAAACTGGAGTGCAGGCTTTGCCTGCCCAGCAAGCAAAGCTTGCACTCCAGCTTTAACCATAACCGTTTATTATCCGCAAACCACTATGTCCCTTTATAACAAATTAAAACAAGCCAAAAGCGAAGAAGACGTTAAAGATATTTATATAAAAGCTTTAGGCTTAAAAAGCTATAACAAAGATTTAATTGATATTCGTACCAAAGAAATTTGGTTTGAAGCCAAAATAAAACATCCTATTTATGGCATGTTCACCCAATTACTGCATTATGTTCAAGATGCGCGAAATAAAGGCGAAACCTTGCCGCCATTTTTAGCCGTTATTGATACTGAAAAAGCGGCAATCATGAAAACTGCCGATGTATTACCCTTTTTAGATAAAAAAACGATTAAATGGGGAAAGTCTGCCAGCCAATATCCTAAAGTAGCATTAGAAGAAGTATCCGCGCATATTGGGACACATTTTGTTGCTTTTAATATTAAAGAGTATGAAGACGAATTTATCAGCACGATAAAAGAGGCAATTAAATCAGGCGATATTATTCGCACCCAAATTACCCCCGATAATTTAAAGCAAGTATTTGATAAATGGGTAGAGATGATAGGGCGTGAAATTGCGGGTGTGAGCGAAGAGCATTACGCTTTGTTATTTTTTGCCGATATTATGCACGATGGCACAGTGTCTACTCACGATAATTTACCTGCTGAATTACTACAAAAAAATAACGCACCTGTCTTTAGTTTAGGCGGTAAAAATTATGAATTAAATAATAAAGATGGTTATCGCCGTTTTTGGGCAATTTTTCATCGTCCCCCTAAATCGGAATATCGTGATTATTTATTAGAACGCCGAGATAGTTTAATTGCGCTCGATGAGCGTAGTTTTAAAGGGGCTTATTACACGCCGCTTGCAGTGGTTGAAAAAGCTTATGATAAATTAACGCAAACGCTGGGTAAAAACTGGCAAAAAAACACTATTGTTTGGGATATGTGTTGCGGCGTAGGTAATTTAGAAGTTAAACACAGTAATCATCGCAATATTTATATGAGTACGCTCGATAATGCCGATATTGATGTCATGAGAGCCACAAAAACTTGTGTCGCCGCGCATCGTTTTCAATATGATTATTTGAATGATGATATTAGCGAAGATGGCAGTATTGATTATGGTTTAACGAATAAAGTGCCAGTGAGTTTGCGTGAGGCAATTGCTCAAGGAAAAAAAATTTTAGTATTAATCAATCCGCCTTATGCAGAAGTGGGTACGGGTGTAGATAGTGGTAATAAAGCTGGCGTAGCTAAAACTAAATTTGCAACGACTGCAATGACAGATTATGGAAAAGCCAGTAATGAATTATTTACCCAATTTATAGCACGTATTGCCCAAGAAATACCCAATGCAACATTAGCTATATTTAGTAAATTAAAATATGTCAACGCGCCAAATTTTGAAAAGTTTAGGCAAGTATGGAGTGCTGAGTATTTAGGTGGTTTTATTGTACATAGCAAAGCTTTTGATGGATTAAATGGTAATTTTCCTATTGGTTTTTTAATATGGAAGACCAATCAAAAAGCTAAAAAGAAAATTGTAATTACAGAAGTTATCACTGAGGTTTTAGATAAAAAAGCACAAGCCATTGGCGAAAAGTCTTTTTATAATTTGCCAAATAATACTTTTTTAAATGTTTGGTTAAAACGTCCAAAGAAAAACAATCAAGCGGTATTACCTTTAAAAAATGCGATTACACCTGCCACTTCTGTGCCGCGAGTAGATTCGTGGTCTGATAATGCTATTGCTTATATGTATTGCGGTAAAAATGATTTACAACATGCTAATCAACAAACTGTTTTATTCTCATCACCGTATGGACAAGGCGATGGTTTTTATATAAACGCTGAAAATTTATGGCAAGCGGCTATTATATTTTCAGTGCGTCGTTTAATAAAACCCACTTGGATTAATGATAGAGACCAATTTCTACAATCCACTGAGCCATTAACAGAAGAATTTAAAAACGATTGTCTCATTTGGATGTTATTTAATGGTAGTAATTTAACAGCTAGTGCCGATAATCTACAGTGGAATAATAAAACATGGTCACTGATAAATCATTTTATTCCTTTCACCGAAACAGAAGTGAACGCCCCAGAGCGATTTGAATCAGATTTTATGGCGCAGTATTTAAAATCTAAAAAATTATCTAAAGAAGCCAAAACGGTCATGTGTGAAGGGCGGCTATTATGGCAAGCCTATTTTGCTAAAACCGATGTTTATAGTGTTAGAGAAGAATTAAAATTAAATCGCCCCGATGTAGGCTGGTATCAAATTAGAAATGCGTTAAAAAAACGCAATGACAGCGGTGATTTTATGCCTGTGAGTTTTGATGATTTTGAATTAGCTTACAGGCTATTAACTGAAAAATTACAGCCGTTGGTTTTTGAATTAGGCTTTTTAAAATCTTAATTAAACTATAGATAATGGAGTGTAAAACATGTTTTGCACTCCATTACTCATCAATAAACACTTCACTTAAATCAATAGTTAAATCGCTTGCTCGTGTGGATACACCAGCCAATACTCAGTTACCCCGCTTTCTTGATATAGGGCATATTTTGTTTTCATTTCTTTTTTAGAATTACCCTTGGACAAAATTTCAATAATCCAATCAGGCGCACCATTACAACCTTGTTCATCTAATTTTGTTAAATCACAAATCACACATAAATCAGGTTGCACCACAGTATGAATATCTTGGTAGTGCATCAAAAAAGTAGGCTAGTTAATATTAAACCTTTCGGAGTTCAAACCTAGGTT
>JBAQSX010000118.1:0-3897 GCA_049296695.1 Methylococcaceae bacterium
TGACTAGCCTACTTTTTTGATGCACTACCGTTGTTTATAAAGTAATAGCAGTGTATTAAAGTAATAAATCATCGTGTTATTAAATGTAGGGGCAAATCATATTTGCCCTTAATAACGAACTGTTGCACAAGGGCGAATGTAATTCGCCCCTACACAATAACTCTATTCTTTTGAAGCACTGCCAAAGTAATATAATGAAGAGCTAAAAATTTAAGTGATTTTTAGCTCTTCATAGGATAAAAATAGTTTTTATCACTTAATAAAATAATTATTAGAGTTGTTGCGATATAGTTTTAATTATTAATCAGTTTAATTTATTTTTAATTTGTCTTTTTATTAACAATGCTGTTTAAATTATAGTGCTATTTTTTTAACTGCTTTTAAATCTTGAATAATGTATGAATCAAACTGCTTTACTTGAACTAATACTTCCTCAATCCACTGAAATCATTAGTTGGACTGGACTACAAGGTTGCGCCGATGCCCTCGCCCTAGCGCAAGCCATTCAAAACCAAAAAAAATTGCTGGTAATTATTACCAAAGACAATCACAGCGCGGTGCGCTTAGCGCATGAACTGGCTTTTTTCCTACCCCAAAACCTGCCGATTTTGCAGTTTCCCGATTGGGAAATTCTGCCTTATGACGTGTTTTCGCCGTTGCCTGAGATTATCTCGCAACGACTGCATACTTTGTCGCTATTACCCAGTATTACTAGCGGCGCGGTAATCGTTTCAGTAGCAACACTAATGCACCGTCTCGCGCCGCGCAATAGTGTATTGCAACATCGCTTTAGCATTAAAGTCGGCGATACTTTTGTCTTAGAAAAACTCCGCGCTCAACTCGAAGCGGTGGGTTATCACAGCGTTTCGCCTGTGTATGCTCAGGGTGAATTTGCCATGCGCGGCGCGGTGTTTGATGTGTTTGCTATGGGTAGCAAGCAACCGTTTCGCTTAGAATTGCGCGGCGATAAAATTGTCGGTATTAAATGTTTTGATGGTGAAAGCCAACGTTCCATTGATGCTGTTGAGCAGATTGAATTATTACCCGCCAGAGAATTTCCCTTTACCGACGAGTCCATCAAGCTATTTCGGCAAAAATTTAGAGAACAATTCCCCAAAAGTGAAGCTAAAAGCCCTGTGTACAGTGATGTGCGTCAAGGCATTGCTCCCAATGGCATTGAATACTATATGCCGCTGTTGGTTGAGCAAACCACCACCTTATTTGATTATCTACCCAGTTCTGCGGTGCTGGTCACTGACGAGAGTTTCGCGCCCACCGCTGAGCGTTTTTATAACGAAGTGCAAAGCCGTTTTCGGCAACGCGAACAAGACCTTGAACGCCCCGCGCTGTTTCCTGCACAGTTGTTTTTATCCACTGACGAATTAAGCCAAAAATTACAGGCGTGGGCGCGAATTACTATCGCCCAAACCCAAGAAGCAATCCCTACAAAAGTCCTGCCTGACTTAAGTCTTAATAACAGCCACGAACAACCCGCCCACGCCTTGCAACAATTCGTTACAGGTTTTGACGGCAAAATTTTATTTGTTGCCGAAACAGCAGGGCATAGAGAAGCCTTAATCGAACAATTACGCGGCTTTAAAATCTCACTAAAAGTCTTAACCAGCTGGCAAGAGTTTTTAAAAACGCCGCAATCGCCCTGCATTGTAGTCGCGCCCTTAGATAGAGGCTTATTACTGCAACAACCCGCCATTGCCTTAATCACTGAAACGCAATTATTAGGCGATAAAGTCCAGCAACGGCGCAGACGGCGTAGCGGCGCGTCGGCTCAGCTTGATGCCATTGTTAATAATCTTAATGAATTAACCGTAGGCTCACCTGTGGTGCATGTTGACCACGGCGTAGGACGATATTTAGGACTGCAAACGCTAACGGTTGGCGGCTTAACAGCCGAGTTTTTAAGCCTAAGCTATGCCAATGATGACAAGCTGTATGTGCCTGTTTCTGCTCTACATTTAATCACCCGCTACACAGGCATGAGTGCCGATAACGCACCCTTGCACAAGTTAGGCAATGAAACGTGGACAAAAGCCAAGAAAAAAGCCTTAACCCGTTTGCATGATGTCGCCGTAGAACTGCTGGAAATTCATGCCAAACGCGCCTTACAAAAAGGTCATGCTTTTATTGATGGTTTAGACGATTATCGCGTCTTTGCCAGCACTTTTCCTTTTGAAGAAACCCCCGACCAACAACACGCCATCGACAATATTTTAGAAGACATGCGTAGCGATAAACCAATGGACAGGGTGATTTGCGGTGATGTCGGTTTTGGTAAAACCGAAGTTGCCATGAGAGCCGCGTTTATTGCCGTTCAAAATGCCAAACAAGTGGCGGTCTTAGTGCCGACGACATTATTAGCGCAACAGCATTATGAAAGTTTCTGCAATCGCTTTGCCGATTGGCCTGTCAGAATTGAAGTGTTATCGCGTTTTGTGTCTGCCAAACAACAAAAACTAATTCATGCTGATATTACCAAAGGCACGGTTGATATTATTATCGGGACGCACACGTTATTATCTAAAGAATTAAATTACCACGCTTTAGGTTTAGTCATTATTGATGAAGAACACCGTTTTGGGGTTAAACAAAAAGAGTATTTTAAAAAACTGCGTAGTGAATTAGATTTTTTAACTTTAACGGCAACGCCAATACCGCGAACCTTGAATATGGCAATGGCGGGACTACGCGATATTTCAATTATTGCCACGCCGCCACCGAATCGTCATGCCATTAAAACCTTTATTAGTGAATGGCAAGACGCACAAATAAAAGAGGCTTGTTTGCGTGAAATAAAACGCGGTGGACAAGTGTTCTTTTTGCATAATGATGTCCAAACAATGGATAAAATGGCGCGTGAATTAAGTGAATTAATTCCCGAAGCTGGTATTGAAAAAGCCCACGGTCAAATGTCAGAGCGAGAATTAGAAAGAGTGATGCTGGATTTTTATCATCAACGTTTTAATTTATTACTCTGCACTACCATTGTAGAAAGCGGTATTGACGTGCCTAGCGCGAATACCATTATTATTAACCGCGCTGATAAATTAGGTCTCGCGCAATTGCATCAATTACGCGGCAGAGTAGGACGTTCTCATCACAGGGCGTATGCGTATTTAATTGTGCCGCCTAAAACTTTATTAACTGAAGATGCGAAAAAAAGATTAACCGCCATTGAAGCCTCTGGTGATTTAGGCGCAGGGTTTATGTTATCTACGCATGATATGGAAATACGCGGTGCGGGGGAATTATTAGGGGATGAACAAAGCGGCACTATTCAAGAAATTGGTTTTACTTTATACAGTGAGTTATTAGATAGAACCGTTAATGCTTTAAAATCAGGTGATACTAGCGATTTATTAACAAGTAATAATCAAGGTGCAGAAATTGATTTGCAATTAGAAGCTTTAATCCCTGAGGATTATCTGCCCGATATTCATACAAGATTAGTTTTGTATAAACGTTTAGCAAATACTAAAACTGAGCAAGATTGCCGTGAATTACAAATTGAAATGATAGACCGTTTTGGTTTATTACCCGAATCGACTAAAACTTTATTTAGAATAACTGAATTAAAGCAACAAGCCACGCGTTTAGGGATTAAAAAGATTGAAGCGCATAGTCAGGGTGGACGTTTATTATTTACCGCTCAGCCTAATATTAATACTACGGTCTTAATTGGGTTAATTCAAACTGAGCATAAGCTTTATAAATTGGATGGTATGGATAAATTGAAATTTACTAAAGCTTTTGCTAATAGTGAAGAGAAATTGAGTTTTATTAGGGAGTTGTTGGGGAGATTAGCAGTTTAAAATATTGGTAGTGCCTCAAAAGAGTATGATTTAATAAAACGCGTTTTTAGTTGGAGTTCAAACCTAGGTT
>JBAQSX010000119.1:0-14181 GCA_049296695.1 Methylococcaceae bacterium
CTCTGTACGTTATTAACTAACGTAAGGGAAATAATATTACGCTCTATATTCAATAAAACTAACTACCTATGAATAATACTATGAAAATATGGGTTGATGCCGATGCTTGCCCAAAAGCCATTAAAGATATTTTATTTCGCGTCGCGCAACGTACCCGCATCATAACGACTTTAGTGGCTAATCAATCTTTAGCAATCCCGCCTTCACCTTATATTAAAATGTTACAGGTTAAATCAGGTTATGATGTGGCAGACAATGAAATTGTTAAACGTTTAATGCAAGGAGATTTAGTGATTACAGGCGATATTCCACTAGCCTATGAAGTTATTGAAAAAGGCGGACATGCTATTAATCCACGCGGTGAGCGTTATACGCAAGAAAGTATTAAAGAACGCTTAACTATGCGTGATTTTATGGATAATTTACGCGCCAGTGGTATTAATACAGGCGGCCCTGCGCCATTAAATGCGCGTGATATTCAAACGTTTGCCAATCAATTAGATAAGTTTTTAGCACAGCAATTAAAAATACTAACCAGTAATTAAGTTTTTAATTGGGTGGAATGCAAGTTTGTCCACGAAAAACACAAAAGGCACGAAAATTTTATCAAAGAACAAGCCCAAATTTTAATCACTTATTTTTCGTGTTTTTGGTGTTTTTCGTGGACAAACTCAGCCCTGCTATGAATTTTTGCACAACGATAAGCGAATACAATCGTTCTCTTCGCCTTCACTATAAAAGTCCGCACTTAGCCAGCGGTCACCAATGGCGGCGAGTTTATCGTCTAAATAAATCAAAGGGATTTGTTCGCGTTCCCACGGCGGAATACCTGCTTCTTGAAAGAGTTTTTTTAAAGTATGCAAACGTTTACGTTTAGGTAAGCGAATTCTTTCGCCACCTGTTCGGGCTTTGACATGAATCACCGCATTTTTCCAACGCGCATAAGGAATGCCCACCGATGAGGCTTGATAAGATAAAAGCTGTTGATTGGCAATGGTTAAACTCTGTTGCTCGGTGTCCCAAATCGTATCGATTAACGGTTCATGCTCAATTTGCGGCAAACAATACAGGCGGTCACGATAACGGCGAATGCCATAGTTTTGTCCCACCAATAACGGCACACTGCTAGGTTTTGCCCAAACGACTTCAGTAAGCAGGCGGTCAACAAAGGCTTGTGGCGGCATTCTTAAACCTAAATACGAAAACCAGTGCCGAATCACTAAATGCTGGCGCGTGGCTTTGTGCATTTTTAATTGGGTGATATTTAAGGTTTTATCGATGCTGTTAAAGACAGGGTCGAAGAGTTCATCGGCAATGGCAGTGACGATGTATTGCGCCTCGGCACAATGTTTTGCCGAACGCGCCACGGTTTTATCAACGGCTTGCCAGCGTTGTTTTAACAGTGGAATGACTGCAAGCCGTAAAAAGTTACGGTCATATTGTGAGCTTTGATTGCTAGGGTCTTCAATCCATTGCAATTTGCATTCATGGGCATAATCGCAAAGCTCTTGTTTACTACTATGCAACAGTGGTCTAAGAATTGAGCCATGAGAAAAACTATTGCTTTCAGGTATCCCCGATAAACCGCGCAAACCACTACCTCTAAATAATTGCAATAACACCGTTTCTAATTGGTCGTCTTGGTGTTGGGCAATTAACAGCACATCATTATCAGCACTAATTAAATTTTTTAGCGCGCTGTAACGTGCATTTCTAGCCGCTTCTTCAGGGCTTTCGCCCCGCTCGGCAGTAGCATTGACATGTAAAGTTAAAAACTTCACCCCCAAAGCTTGCGCTTGAATCGCGCAATGCTCAGCCCATTCGCTGGCGACACTTTGCAAACCGTGATGAATATAGACAGCGGTGATTTTATCTTGCCATTGCGGCAATGAGGCGCATAAATGCAGTAACACATGCGAATCCATACCGCCACTATAGCCAATATAGAGTTGCTCAGGTCGTTTGCTCTGCTGAGCTAAAACGGATTCTATGATGTGCGGGGATAACTGGCTCATTTTATTAATACGGGTAAATTGAAAGTCACGCGCTTTGACGGCGCGTTTAAAAACGTAGTCACTTGCGATGTAATCTTATTCTACTCGTTATGACAACAAATCACCGAAACTGTAAATTTGTTATTACAATAAAACTTTTTTCACTCTTAAACTTAAGTTTTTCGCTAAATCCATGATGCTAACTAATCAACCACAAACCATTTATTTAAAAGATTACACCCCGCCCACTTATTTAATTACGCAAGTGGACTTAGATTTCAACTTGAGCGACGAACAGACCAAAGTTATCGCGCAATTAACGTTAAAACGTAATCCAGCCAATGCCAGCAACGATAACACTTTGCTTTTAAACGGCGAAAATCTAACGTTACATCGGGTATTGCTCAACGATGTTGAGCTAAGTCCTGAGCAGTATTCGCAAACTAGCGATAGTTTGGCTGTAAGCAATTTACCGCAAGAACACAGTTTTGTATTAACTATTGAAAATAGCATTCAACCCAATGCCAATACTGCCTTAGAAGGGCTGTATGCCTCTAACGGTATGCTCTGCACTCAATGTGAAGCCGAAGGTTTTCGTAAAATTACTTACTTTTTAGATAGACCCGATGTGATGGCGCAATTCACCACCACGCTAACAGCAGACAAAACGCTTTATCCTGTATTGCTTTCTAACGGCAATAAAATTGCCAGTGGCGATTTAGAAAACAATCAGCATTGGGTACGTTGGGAAGATCCATTTGCTAAACCCTGTTATTTATTTGCGCTAGTGGCAGGACAACTAAGCTGTGTAGAAGATAGTTTTACCACTTGTTCAGGTCGTAACATTGCCTTGCAAATTTTTGTTGAAGCCCACGATGCTGACAAATGCGCTCATGCTATGCACGCTCTGCAACAATCGATGTTGTGGGATGAACAGGTTTATGGTCGTGAGTATGACCTTGATTTATATATGATAGTGGCAGTGAGTCACTTCAATATGGGGGCAATGGAAAACAAAGGCTTAAACGTGTTTAACACCAAATTTGTGCTGGCGCGTACCGATACTGCCACCGATGCTGATTATGAACACGTTGCAGGCGTGATTGCGCATGAGTATTTTCATAACTGGTCAGGCAATCGGGTCACTTGCCGCGATTGGTTTCAACTCAGTTTAAAAGAAGGTTTTACGGTTTTCCGTGACCAAGAATTCAGCGGCGACCACGGTTCAAAAGCGGTAAAACGCATTGAAGACGTGAATATGTTACGCACGCGCCAGTTTGCTGAAGATGCAGGCCCGCTCGCGCATTCGATTCGTCCTAATTCTTATATTGAAATCAATAACTTTTATACTGTCACCGTTTATGAAAAAGGCGCGGAAGTGGTGCGTATGCTCCACACCTTATTAGGCGCGGCAGGTTTTAGAAAAGCTTGTGATTTGTATTTTGACCGCCACGATGGGCAAGCTGTGACTTGTGATGATTTTGTCAACGCCTTAGAAGATGCCAACGGCGTTGATTTAAGTCAATTCCGCAGATGGTATGCCCAAGCGGGAACGCCTGTACTAACTGTCACCCAAGATTATGACGCGCAAACGCAAAGCTTAACTTTACACATTAGCCAGCAATGCCACGCCCTAGGTAAAGCGCAAACTGAGCCGTTGTTAATTCCTATCAAACTAGGATTACTTTATGCCGACGGTTCAGTCGCGCCCATTATCCAAAATGAAGACCCAGCCCGTGATGAAGTGATTTTATCGTTGACGCAAACTGAGCAGTGTTTTGTGTTCACAGGCTTGCGTGAACAGCCTGTGGTGTCGCTGTTACGCGGTTTTTCCGCGCCAGTGAAATTGGTGATGGAACGTAGCACCCAAGAATTGGCGTTTTTACTCAGTCATGACAGCGATACTTTTAACCGTTGGGAAGCGGGGCAACAACTGAGCGCGAAGTTAATTGCGGGTTTAATTGCTGATTATCAAAACGGACGCGAATTAATCTTACAGCCTGTTTTAGTAGAAGCCTTTAGCAAATTATTAGCGCAACACTTCGATGACTTGTCTTATTGCGCCTTATTGCTAGGTCTGCCTGCTGAAAATTATTTAGCTGAATTAATGACTGTGGTCGATGTGGTGGCGATTCATCAAGCGCGTGAATTTGTGATTGCTCAATTAGCACAGCACTTGCAACACGACTTTAGTCGTTTATATGAAACGCTTCAACAAGCCGAAACTGGCGCGTTAGATGCCAGTTCCATTGGGCGTAGACGTTTGAAAAACTTGTGCTTGAGTTATTTAAGCCGCTTAGAAAATACTGAGGTGCAACACTGGGCAAAGCAACAGTTTGATAACGCACCCACCATGACCGACAGTATTGGTGCGTTGACCGTGATTGTGAATAATCCACATCCTGCCAAAGCGGATTGCCTAGCGCAGTTTTATCAAAAATGGCGTGATGAGGCTTTAGTGGTGGATAAATGGTTTGCCTTGCAAGCCTCCAGCATGGCAAGTGACGCGTTTGCGGTAGTGCAGAGTTTATTAAGTCATCCTGCTTTTGATTTAAAAAATCCTAATCGGGTGCGTTCCTTAATTGGTGCGTTTAGCCAAGCCAATCCACTGCATTTTCATGCGGCAAGTGGACAAGGTTACGCTTTTTTAGCTGAGCAGATTATTGCTTTAAATGCGATTAATCCCCAAGTGGCTTCAAGAATGTTAAATCCCTTAACCACTTGGCGGCGTTATGATGAATCACGACAAGCGATGATGCGGGCGCAATTAGAACGGGTAATGACTACGCCCAATATTTCCAGAGACGTTTATGAAGTGGCTAGTAAAAGCTTAGCCTAAACACGCATAGCGTTTTTTTAGATAAAAGCATCTAAAACAATCGTTTTTATCGGTATCAAAACAGGTTTAAGCTAATCACAACGCGTAATCGTTAAATGGTTGTTCTCCTGTGATACGGATGTTTTTATGGCGGGCTGAGTCCCGCCTTTTTTTACTTAAGTTAAGCCTTAAACTATTATTTTTACAATAAAAAGCTCATGAGCATCCCCTTTTTTAAAAACGATGAATTTAATTATGACATCGATGATGTCGTGGCGCAGTTGCGCACGTTACGGCTTAAATCGTTAGAAAGTCGTAATCGAGAAGGTAAGCCGCCGCGTCTACCTTCACGCAAAGTTTTAAGTGAAGTGGTCAGTCAATTATCAACCGTGCTGTATCCCAATCGTTTAGGCACAGTTGAGCGTTCTGATGAAGGCATTGATTATTTTGTCGGACATACTTTAGATACCGCGCTGACGGCTTTATTTGAACAAATTCGTCGGGAATGCCGTTTTAAAGCTGAGCAAAACGGTAATGCTGAAATCAACTGCTGCCAATTAGCGAGCGATATTAATCGTCAATTTGCGGCGCGTTTGCCTGCTATTCGCACTTTGCTTGATAGTGATTTAGTCGCCGCCTATGAAGGTGATCCTGCGGCGACTAGTTTGGATGAGGTTTTAGTGTGTTATCCCGGCATGATTGCCATTATTTATCATCGCATTGCCCATGAATTGTATTTGTTAGGCGTGCCTTTGGTGGCGCGAATTGTTGCTGAAATTTCACATTCAGCCACAGGCATTGATATTCACCCCGGAGCAAAAATTGGCGCGAGTTTTTTCATCGATCACGGTACAGGTGTGGTGGTGGGTGAAACCGCGATTATTGGACAACGGGTTAGAATTTATCAGGCGGTGACTTTAGGGGCAAAACGCTTTCCTAAAGAAGAAGATGGCTCACTCGTTAAAGGCAATGAACGTCACCCCATTGTTGAAGATGATGTGGTGATTTATGCAGGTGCTACTATTTTAGGTCGCATTGTCATCGGTCACGGCTCAACTATTGGCGGGAATGTCTGGCTTACTCACAGCGTACCACCCAATAGCGTGGTGTCTCAGTCGCAAGCACATAGCGAATAAAATCGTCTTTAATATAGTGTTATTTATTAGTTTTATAACAAATAAAACCATTTAGATTTTTTCTAAATATTTGGAGTCAAAAATCATAATTTTTGACTCCAAACACAAAATTCAGTCCGCGATATAAACACTTATGGACAACGTATCATATTAGAGCCTCAGCTCTGAAATACTAGAATTGCTGATGTTTTAATTCATAAATTAATAATTTCTTTTTCACTAAAACCTGTCATTTTGATAATAAATTCTATTGGCAAGTTTTCACTTTTTAATGCTTTGGCAATTTCTATTTTGCCTTCAAACTTACCTTCTTCAAAAGCAGTATCAGTTACATTTTTTACTTCCAGATATTGCAATAAACTTTTCTTATATTGCTGATATTGTTCAGAGGGTAAATGGGATAATTCTGCTATTTCAAAACCCTTTTTAAATATCGGTTCATTTAAGATACTAGGAATCGCATTAAAACTTTCTAAATGTTTTAAAAAGTATAGCCATTTATCAAAATGGGTTTCTAATTCGGTCTCTGTTTTATTAAATAACGGCATTTGTAAAAACTTAAAATGCAGTTTATCGTAAAAAATATCACCATCTTGATCTTTTAAACACACATCACGCCGAAATTTTCTTATCTCTTGTTCATCGTATTCAAAATCTAAAATAGCAATAAAATAGACAGGTAGTAGTTTAAAATTCCAATCGCCTTTTTCAGCTTGTTCTCGAATCGGAAAACTGACATAAAACAAACTACGGTCTTTAAAGTATTTGAGTTTTGCCTTTTGCATTTCCACAATAAATTTATCCCCTGTACTGCTCTGGCAATAAATATCAAAAATAGCTTTACGCTCAGAGAAAGTATCAGATAAAGATTCGGTATTTTTAAATTGTAAAAAACTAATTTGATGATAATCAGGTAATAATTGATTTAAAAAATCAATCAGTAAATCTTTACTGCCCTCTTCACCAAAAAGTTTTTTAAAACCAAAATCGGTATAAGGATTTAGATATTTTTTATTCATGATTAAATAATGCTCTTTAGATAAGATTTCAATAGAATCTACAGGGTTTTAAAATCAGTTAGTTACTAAATGTAGGGGCAAATCATATTTGCCCTTAATAAGGAACTGTTGCATAAGGGCGAATGTAATTCGCCCCTACACACCCAATATTTTTAATAACTAATCGAATATGAAAATCCTGTAATTATAGTATTAAAACTGGAGGTCAGGCTTTGCCTGATTTTAAACAAAGTCAAGTAAAGCTTGACCTCCAATTTAGCGATATATAACTTAATTATTCATTCTCAGCTTCAAGCTTTTCTACTTTAAACACCGTCCCTTGTACAGCAAGCACTTTAACACGCGTCCCTGCCGCACAATCCTCGCCTTGCGCTAGCCACAGCGAATCATCCACCTTAATTTTTCCCTGACCGTTGACTATGGGAGTGTACACGCTAAACACCCGCCCAATATAGTTTTGTCCGCGTTTATTAAGCAAAGGATGGTCAGTTATGCTAGCAGTAGTTTTGCCATACAGATGCCATAACACAATCCCCAATACCGCGCTGAAGGCAAATAAAAACAATTGCAAATCAGTGCTAAGCATCGGTAACAGCCACAAGACCAACCCCACCAACACTGCCGCCGCCGCCAACCACAAAAAGAAAAATCCTGAAACTAGCATTTCTAACACTAAAAAGGCAAAGGCTAACGCCCACCAATACCAAAAAACTAAAGCGGTCATGGTCTTATCCTTGTTGTTTTTTCATAGCTTCTCTTGCCAATTCACCAATGCCACCTAACGCGCCAATGACGCTTGAGGCTTCTAAGGGCATTAAAATTAATTTGCTATTATCAGCTGAAGCTATAGCTTTCATTGACTCAATATATTTTTGGGCGACAAAATAATTAATCGCTTGAATATCACCTTTGGCAATCGCCTCAGAGACCATAATAGTGGCACGCGCTTCGGCTTGGGCTAAGCGTTCTCGGGCTTCAGCATCACAAAAAGCCGCTTGTTTACGTCCTTCAGCTTCTAATACGGTGGCTTGTTGCGCACCTTCGGCGCGTAAAATTTCAGATTGTCTTAAGCCTTCTGCTTCTAAAATGGAGGCACGTTTTAAACGTTCGGCTTTCATTTGTCGTCCCATGGCTTCAACTAAATCTTTAGGTGGCGCGATGTCTTTGATTTCAACCCGTGTGACTTTAATACCCCACGGCATAGTCGCCTCATCGACCACTAATAATAAACGGGCATTAATATCGTCGCGGCGCGATAATAATTCATCTAAATCCATAGAACCCATAACAGTACGAATATTGGTCATCACTAAATTTAAAATGGCGAGTTCTAAACGACTCACTTCATACGCCGCTTTGGCAGCGTCCATGACTTGATAAAACACCACGCCATCGACCGTGACCATTGCATTATCTTTAGTAATGATTTCTTGTGAAGGCACGTCCATGACTTGTTCCATCATAATCAAACGTTTACCAATGCGATCGATAATAGGAAAAATGGTATTAAACCCCGGTGACAAAGTGCGTGTATAACGACCAAAACGCTCTACGGTAAACTCCATCCCTTGCGGCACGGGCTTGACACTCATAAACACTAATAAGACAGCGAACACACAAAAAATAATAAATAGCGTACTCATAGTAAAAACTCCAGACTTAGCTTGCGCAAAACCGCTAAAATAAACCCATGTTAAATGGGTCTTAGAAAACCGTTTGACTTATCATGATGTAACTAATTCAAATAATTAATAAGGTGACTCTAAATGATAACTGCTGCTTTTGATCTTGCCGCTTGGACTGTTCTGTTTTTTTTAGTGGGTATGTATAAACCCCAATGGCCTTTATTTTTTCTCAAAAAGCCCGATCGATTTATTATTGTAGTGATTACGACTATTTTTGTGATGATTACCTTTACCATCTATGGCGAAGGTCATCGGCAAGAACAACTCGAAAAAGAAAAAATCGCGGCATTAGTTGCACCAGAAAAAACAGCTACTGCACCAATTCCTGTTCCTGTACCAGCAACTGTACCCGTAATTGCACCCGCTAAATAAAAAACTATTCGCCCTCAATTAGGCGTATAAAACTGAATTTATACGCCCAATTATTCGACGGAACAAATTATGCTTTTGTTACAAACGCTATTCTTTAAATCAAGGTGAACTTAAGAATAGATTGCAAAATAATCACCTAACTCATTTTAATTTTAATTTAAGAGAATTACGCCATGAATACAATAAAACACTTTGCCGAATGGACAGATGAATTAAGCGTAGGCATAGAAGAAATTGATGCCCAACATAAAGTATTAGTCGGATTAGTGAATCGGCTTTATGAAGAAACTATCGCCCATCAAGGAAATTCTGCGGTATTAGATGAAATACTCAATCAATTAGTAGAATACACCATTATTCATTTTGCCGTAGAAGAAAGTTTATTCCGTATTTTTGATTATCCTGCCGCCGAGACGCATACCCATCATCATGAAGATTTAAAGAAACAAGTTTTAGAATTACAAAGAAAAGTAAAACACGGTGAAGCAACTGTTAATACTGAGTTATTGTTATTTTTAAAAAGATGGTTGCAAAACCATATTATTGTCGAAGACAAACTCTATGGGCCGTTTTTAATAGCTCAAGGTGTAAAAAGTCATTCGCCGAAAAGCACTTCATGGTTGGGTCGTTTATGGCATAAAGATAAGTAATCTGTGCTAAGAATAAAGTTTTGATATTTTTTTCATAGACAGCTTTATTGATGTCAATGTGTATATTAGGGCAGACTTTAAACCTGCCTTTTTAGTTACTGAAGATAGTAGAATTGTAGGGGCAAAATATCTTTTGCCCTTTACTAATAATTATTAGTTATTAATGGTAAATATAATGCCCCTACACTGATAACATTTGCGTAAGTTCTAATTGTAATTAGCCTTGCTTTAGGCTTTATCGCTGATTTTATTTAAACTAAATTATTTAATTCCTTCAAATTAATCGATTTTGTTATTAAAACTGAATCTATCCTTCGCAAATAAATAATAATTAAACTTGTACAGAATTATTATCGTTTTGTTTCAATGCTTTTTATAAGAAGCCTTATTATTTAAAACACTTTTGTCATTAAAGTGTCATATTTGCTAGCTACCATAAGAATCATTTAGCGTATTGTGCTGATTATTCATGATAGAAAAGCAAAAAACTCTTCGTAATACCCACTCGACAGATTTTTCTGTTCCTTGTGTGCGTGAATTAATGTTATCCGTACAGTCAATTAAACTGGATATACAAGTCCTTGATGTACTTGAGCTATTTCAAGCACATCTGCATTTACCCGCCTTTCCTGTCATCGATCACGATAATAACTATTTCGGTATTATCTCGCGGCGTAATTATTTGAATTTAATGACTAAGGCTTATGCGCGAGAATTATTTGCGCGTAAAGAACTTATTTCCTTAATTAAAATTAATCCTGATATTTTTTCAGCTCCGATGATTGCAGGTGCAGAAGATCGTATCGATCAAGTGATTATGGATTTTTTAAACCGTGATCCTGACATTATGTTTGAAGCTTTGCCTGTAATGGATGGCAACAACATTTTAGGCATTGTTAAAGTGGCGGATATGATTTTGAAACTATCGCAGTCACAAGGCACGTTAATTGATACGATGGAACAACTCAGTGTGCGTTTAAAAGAAGAAGTTGCCAGCGCGGCGACTTTGCAACGCAACTTATTACGCCCCGAACGCATTGATTTACCTGGAGTACGCGGTTTATCGACACTATTGACTTCAAGCGAAGTGGGCGGTGATTTTTATGATTATTACTGTGTAGATGACCGTTGGGTAGTGATGCTAGTGGGTGACGTGAGTGGTCATGGTGTTGCTGCAGGCACAATGGTCAGTGCGGCAAAAGCGGGGGTCAATCTGCTTGAAGCTGATAAAGAAAAACAACCGCATCAAATTTTATCGCGTCTAAGCGACACCATTTTAAAAACGGCACGGCAATCGTTGCTGATGACTATGTTTGCGGTGTGTTTAGATACGCAAACAGGCGAATTGACTTATGCCAATGCAGGTCATCAATTTGCTTATGTGTATCGCGCTATTACGGGCATGTTAGACGTGTTAGAGCTAGGCGGATTGCCTTTAGGTAAAGACGAAAATATCGTTTATGAACAAGGGACTACCGAAATGGATGTGGGCGATCGTTTGTTTTTATATACCGATGGTATTGTCGAGGAAGAAAACATGGCAGGTGACTACTTTGGTTATGAACGCTTAGAAGAATTGCTCGCTATTCACGCCGAAAGCGATGCTGAAACCCTACGCGACCGTGTTTTAGAAAGCTTAACCGAGCATGTCGGACATTCAAATTTTAACGATGACGTAACTATTTTTTACGTTGAACATTATGAAAGGCATCAAAAGAAAGTGCGCCACGCTGAAACCGAAGCTGATGATTTTGAATTAGTACGCATTGTCGATGCCATTTATCGCGCTAATCCTGACCATGCGATTTCTTCGCATATTGTGCGGCAAAACTTAGTGTTTTTAGCCGAGAAAAATTTCTCTGACTTAATTCCACAATTAGCCTTGCAAGGTGTGCGGCGGGTGTTGCTACGTCACCAACCGATTCATCAGCAATTAGGCTGGAATAACTTATTGCGTCAACATCAAAAAATCTGCAACGACGATTTAGCGATGTATTTAACCCATCCAAGCAAACACCGCGAATTTCATTTTTCGCATAGCGAAGACAAAGCCTTCATCATCGATGAAGTCGATGCGTGGTTACAAGAAATTTCCTTGCCCGACCCTGATCGTTTAGACGCGGTGATTTTGTTGTTAGATGAACTCATTGAAAACGGCTTATACGCCGCGCCGCGTGATGGCAAAGGCAATCCGCTGTATGCCAAAGGTAGCCACCGCGATTTAGCCCAAGGCGAAGTGTTAAGACTAACGCTTTCTTATCAAGACGGCCTGCTAGGCGTGTCTTTAATTGATAACTGGGGAACGCTGACACCTACGGTGTTTCTCAATCGCTTAGCGCGAAATGTACAAGGCATAGGCATTGATTCTGGCGTAGGTGGCGGTGGACTTTATTTGATTTGGCGACTTTCTGATTATTTGCAATTGCGTGTACAACCCTATAAACAAACTCAAGTGTGCGCTTTTTTAGATTTAAACAACCCTTATGATGCTGAAATTGAAAATGGCTTTCAATTTTTATATCACAACGAGGTTCATGAAACTGTTAATCCTTTAACCTGAGGTATTAAGCCATGTTACAAATTCAACCAGCCGCTTCTACTGAAGCCTTGCAACAAACCTTTACTTTAATTGGCACTATTGATGTCGATGCCATTGCTAAATTAGAAACCCTTTATGTACTGCCTAATAATTGCGCAGTTGAATTAGATTTCGCTTTAGTACAACGGGTTAATTCAATGGGATTAGCGCAATTATTAAAACTATTTGAACATTGGCAAAAAAAGTCAATACATATTCAAATTAATAATACCAATCGCATGATTGGTGTATTATTTAAAATGACAGGTTTAACCCGTTTTCTAGCATCAGAAACTGCTAGCGTACCTGCTTCAGTCATGCCCGCTTATGAAGTCGATAATACTGTTCATGCGGCAAAAGATGGTAAATTAAAACTGTGGGTGAATGCGCAAAGCAGTCATCAAATGAATGGCTGGTATTTCTTTAATACTTATTTGCAACGCCATTTAAATCGTGAAATTCAATTAGAATTAGTACACGGCGCAATTAATGAACAAGATAAACATATTCATCAAGCCGACATCGTATTTACTAAACCTTTTGAAGCCACGCGTTTAATATTGGAAAATCGCTTTAGACCCTTATTGCGTCCTATTGACCAAACCGATGAAGTAACTTTATTAGTGCGTGCCGATGATACGCGCCAAAAAATGACTGATTTTAATGGTAGTAAAGTAGTGACTGCCGCGCCTGATAATTTTGTTTATTTATTAGGTCGTTTCTTATTAGAAGAAAGTAATACTAATAACCTTGATTATATTTTTTCAGGACATGATATTAAAGCCTTGCAAATGTTATTAAAAGGCTCAGCTGATATTTTATTTATGCTTAGCGATACTTATGAAAGTTTATCGGGTTTGACTAAAAAAATGTTACGTCAAATTGACCAAAGCGAAAGTGCTTTTGCGTTTCATTTATTTTGTGTCGCGCCGCATTGCGCTGAAGTGGGTGAGGCAATGAGCGAAGTATTATTAAATATGAGCCAAGACAGCCAAGGCAGACAAGTATTAGCGGATTTAAATATCACAGGTTGGAGTAAACCTAAAAACGATGAAATTAATATGCTTGCCATGTTATTTAATCGTTATACCAATGATAATACCCCCGCTCAGAAAAAAGCAGTTTAATAACTCAAGTTACACACAAAAATTAAATAAAAAAGAGCTGAATAGCTAAAGCTATTCAGCTCTTTTTTTTGTAACTTGAGTTAATAATTAAATTCTGGAGTACAAACCTCGGTTTGTACTTTTAAAAATCATCTTCATCTAAATCTAATTTTTTATAATCCTTAACTGTCTTAAATTGATGTACGACTAATTCACGTCCTTGATTTTCTATAAATTGATGAAAACTAGAAAAAGGATAATCGTTTAAATTAGTTACATAACCGTGTTTAATCGGATTAAAAAATAAATAATTTAAACGAATTAAATAATCTTGTTCATTACGCGGACAATAATCCCAATAATTCCACCAAATGGGATTTTCGCAAATTAACTGTTTGTTAATAAATTGTGCTGATAGCACATGAATTTTGCGAAATATCTTTGTCATATCACTTGCATTATGACTTTTGACTAACAAGTGATAATGATTATCTAAAATAACCCAATGATTTAATTGCCATTGTTTTTCAGCAAGACAATCGGCTATGGTTTTAATTAAATGTTCTTTTATTAAACTTGATTTTAATAGCTTTCGTTTTTTATAAGTCGCACTGGTTATAAAATAAACGGTATTATCAAGTAACAAATGAGCTGGTGTATGAATTCCTCTTTTAAGCATAAAATCTTTTATTTATACTGGTGGAGTACAAACCTCGGTTTGTACCTTTAAAAAAGCACAAACCGAGGTTTGAACTCCGATTATTATTTTTTTATTCGCCCCAAACCTGCACTATTTTCGCTTTGTGTTAGCTTCAAATAAGGC
>JBAQSX010000120.1:0-12709 GCA_049296695.1 Methylococcaceae bacterium
AATCAACTCCGCTAGTAATTCCACACCTTCAATTAAATTAGATTTACCCGAACCATTACGACCAATCAATATAGTCATCGGTTTTGATAAATCAATTTCAACATCAGCGAAATTTTTAAAGTTTTTGAAAAAGTGCATATTGAATTTATTAACCTTAGATGAGTTATTAATTGTTTAGCTTCATTGTCAGAATGAAGATTGATAAGATTTTAAGATGAACAAGATATTATCCTGATAATCTTTCAATCTTGAAAATCTTCATTTTGACAAACTAAAACCGCCAACTTTTTCTTAATCGCATCAACCACCAAACTCATAGAATCCAACGGCGTATAATCCCAATAAGAAAACGAATCGGTTAATAATTGAGCATAACCGTATAAAATCAGTTTTCTGATTATATCGCGGTGATAACATTCAGTTGCCGTTTCAGGTAAATCAATTAATACAGGCTTACCCGTAAAAGCCGCCTCAGAACACATCGACAACGAATCACCCGTAACAATTAATACCGATGAATAAGCCAATAATGCGGGATAAAACAAACTATCATTTTCTTGCCAATCAAAAAAATGACACGAATAATCACTCAAATTCGCTAATATTATATTTAATGATGATGATGGTGTTCTGCGACTATTAGTAATAATCAACGTACCATTTAATTGCCTTGCAATACAGGCAATTCTTCGCGCTAATCCTTGGGCATGATGTTCATCAAATCCTAAACAATATCGAGTATTACCACCTAATAATACCCCAATAATAGGCGTATTAAATTCAGTAAAAACTTTTTTATACTGTTCTTTTGCTTGTGCTAATAAACTATGGCTTAATTTATGCGCCACGCCGATAATATGCACAATATTATCGCCCTGCAATTGCGGTGAAACAATTAAATCATATTCTTTAAGACGCGGATGCACATCATCGGGCAGAATAGACGCTAAATAAATAGTAATTAAGCGTCCATTAAAATAGGGTCGCAAATCGGCAATTTCAGCAGTCGTTTCTTCACCTGTACCGCTAATAATTAATAATAGGGGTTTCTCATTATAAGCATCATATTTTTGTTTGAGCTTATTCGCATAATCATCACCCTCAGGCAGGGGAATATAGTCATAAGGTAAATTCAAACGATTAACTAAACCTAAACGCGCATTTAATTCACCTGTGTAATGACTATTAACTATCCAAACTAAAACTTGTGCTGCACCGCTCATGGTAAAACGCTAATTGACTGAGCCGCTATTGCCCCGTCTGCCAAGGCTGAAACAATAGATTGTTGCGTGCCATTAGTAATATCACCGATGGCATAAATACCCGCGATATTACTGCGTTTCGCACTATCCGTTATTACATAGCCATTCGCATTAAGTGTAATCTGTTGCAAAGGCGCGAATTGTTTTAAAAATTCACTATTAGGCGTAAAACCTACGCGTATATAAACATGGTCAACTTCTAAGCTGTGAGAATTGGATAATAACAGCTTAACTTTTCCCTCAGTTGTTTGCGATAAATCAATAATATGCGTTTGCTGATATTCGATAACTCGCCCTTGTTCAATTAAACTTTCAACGCGTGAACGAATTTTTGGTTGCGCTTTGGGTTTGGAACGCATTAATAAATAAGTTTGGGCGGCAGTCTGTGCTATATCATGCGTTGTGTAATGCGCGTTATCGCCGCCGCCAATTACGGCAACTATTTGTTTATTAGTTGGTTTTGATTTTTCTAAATGCGAAAATGGCGAGAAACTTAATTGCCCTTGCTGTTGCAAATGCTGGGCAATATTTATATCAGCAAACAGCCCTGCCACCCGCACACCTGTGGCAATTACCATAGCGCGAACCATTAATTCTATTGTTTCATCTTGAGTTTTAACTGTTAAGTAATAACCTAATTCACGCGTTTCAATGGCTATTATTTCACTTTGATAATAACAGTTAATCTGTTCATTAATGATATGCTCAGAATAACTTTTAGCAATTTCAGCACTGGTTTTATTAATAAAACCCAATACCCAACGATTGATTCGATGCAGGGTATTTAATTGTCCGCCTAATACTGAGCCGCATTCAATAATATGTGGCACATAACCTAATTGTTTTAACCATAAAGCACACGACATTCCCGCGACTCCGCCGCCGAAAATTGCCACATTTGCTGATTGGTTATCAATTTGATTCATTATGTAACCACAGGGGTTTAATTATTTGTTGCGCTACATGGGTTTTATCAAAATTATTCCACAAGCTTTGTATTGTGACTTGAAGCATAGGGTGCATTAAATTCGGTGCGATTTCTGCCAGTGGTGCTAATACAAAAGCATAACGTTCAATATCACTGCGTGGGATTTTTAAATCGGTAATTATTTCATTTCCGTAAAGCAATAAATCTAAATCTAAGGTATGTCCTTTTGATGCTGAGTATTGTTTTCGGTCGTGTGTAATTTCTAATTGTTTAAATAAATTAATCAGTTCACTGGCACTTAGCGCACTATCAAAACCCACTACTAAATTAAAAAAATCATCGCCTTGAACAGTGCCAATCGGTGCGGATTGATAAATACTCGATAAGCTAATATTGTTAAATAGGTTTGATAATTCTAATAATACGGTTGGAATATGTTTTTGAGCCTCAATATTGCTGCCTATACCAAGATAACAACGCATGATTTTGTATTACCTATGCTATTTTTAATAGCATTAATGCCATGACTATGGAAAATAACAAGCCAACTTTTATCAGCCAATATATTAGTTTTGTTTTAATTTCGGCTAGTTCTAATTGCAAGTCTTTTGAGTCATAATTTGTATAACTAAATTGTATTTTCTTTAAAATAATATCAACAACTTGCTGTTGTTGTTTAGCGATAACATTAGCTTGCTGTTCACTAAAACCAGCTTCTTTTAATTCTTTAATAAACTCATAAGTATCAAAAGTTATGGTAGTCATTATGAATAAACTCTAAATAATTGCGGTGGATTCCCTTTGCTTTCAACTACACTACTGACATGACCTTCCCATTTACGAATAATTTGATTCCATTCATCTGAGATTAAATAATTATTGGTGACATCGCTTAAACTAAACTCAGGCATATAATTACCAATGACACCTTTTTCTAATACGCCATCGGCAATAACCCCAGATTCACGCAATATCAACACAGGCAAACCAATTTGAAATGCCATTGCGGGTTCAATATGGGCATAAGGACTGGTGAGCCATTGTTCATTTAAACTATAACTGTCTTCACTATCGGGTTTGCCTATACCTTGCGTTATTTTAGCTCTACGAAAAGCCACGGTAATTAAACCATTTGATTCTAACATTAAACGTCTAATCGCTTTTAAAGGCGCGTCCATATCATAATCCGTAACGCCTAAGGTACGCGGTTCTAAACCACGACTGGATAAATACTCTTTTAATTTATTAATAAAATTAATCTGCTCAGTATTAAACGGTTTTGGATAACTTAAAAATATCGATGTTTTCATAATGAAGATTGTATTGATATTTATTGGCTTAATAACATTTCAATTACTTCTTTTAGATTTTTATTCAACTCATCTAAGGTTTCAGCTTGAGAATGTGCGCCTGCAAAACTGGGGACAAAACCTACATATAAACCTGTGTCATTACAGTATTTAATAATTGCGGTATAGGTTTTCATTGAATTACTCTCTATTAAAAAAAATGAAACCTAGCAGGTTTTAAAAACCTGCTAGGTTTAAAACGTTAAGCCGTTTCGTTATTAACCAACGCCTGCGCTATATCCAAACCCACTAATGCTGCTAAATAGGTTTGTACGCAAGGAATATCCATTAAGGCTTGTTTATTGAGTCTGTCTTGTTCAATAATCCACACCGTTGAACCCATAGAATAAATACTCTGCACCGAACGATTGGTTAAGGCGGTTTTATAATCATTTAAACGATTCGCCGCTAATAATTGGGCTAATTGCTCATCGTTATAATTGTTATACGCCTCACGAGTGACTTTAACTAAAGCTTCTTGTAATTTACGCGGACGTTCATTAATTAATTTACGCGCCGTGGCTTCAATAATACTGCTACTGCGTTGTTGTTCTGGTAGTGCTTTTAATAACTCTTTTGCCACGCTTTGCGCTTTATTTAATACCGCAAAACTATTAATTAATTGAAAACTTAACGCGTCATCGAGTTTTTGTGGAATCGCGCCATTAAATAAGGGTTGATTTGTTTGATACGCATGATGCACTTGTTCAATTTGGCTTTGCGCTAAAGAAACGGCTAATTCTTCCAGCATTTCTTTTCTATCTAAACTCGCTTTTAAATAACTCGCGGTTTGGGTTTTATATAACCACAATGGCATAGCAAATTTAAAATGTTGCCGTGCATTGCTCCAATCATTTAATAAGTTACGCGCTTTGCTTGAATTAGCATTAGTCGCGTGTTCTTCGAGCATGGCTAAAATGATTTGTTCGTGGGCTTTGGCATTGTCGTTATCATCGCTAATGCGGTGCAAGCTAATTGAGCTTTTATCGTACAAGGCTTCAAGCAAGTTTTCGGGGTCATATTGGTAAGCGTTACCGCCTGACATACCGTTGCAAAAACCCTTACCAAAGCCGCCAATGTTGAGTACCGCGCCGTTGGTCATGTATTCGCAAGCAAAATCGCCCACGCCTTCAACGACTGCCATCGCGCCTGAGTTACGCACTGCAAATCTATCGCCAGCCTCGCCGTTGATGAAGGCTTTACCGCCTGTCGCGCCGAACAAGGCAAAGTTACCGATTAAGACGTTGTTGCCGGGGGTTTTCACGCCGCCGCCAGGCGATTCGACTACTAACACGCCGCCGCACATGGATTTACCCACGCCGTCATTGGCTGTGCCTAGGTGTTCCATGCGCATACCGTCATTCATAAACGCGGCGTAACTTTGACCCGCTGAGCCTGTGGTGCGAACGATAACGCTATCGGGTGCTAGGTAGCGGCGATTAAAGCGACTGTTGTGAACTTGTTTAGCGTTAGTCGCTTGCTCATTGCTTAATTCATACGTTAGGAAGCGTTCGATGTCGATTGCCGCTTGTCCGCCTACGGTTTTATTGCAGTTGTTGAGTTTGAAACCTTTGCCTTCCACGATGATAGGCGCGTCACTGCCTGATAAAATGCCGTCTTTAACGTGTTTGATGATTTCATCGTCAATGTTGAAATAAGCTTCTAAATAAATCGGTTGTGCGACTTTGACCACCTCCACTTGACGCAGCATTTTGCTCAAATCCAACTGCCCAACCATTGCGTGGTGGGTAATCAAATGTAATAAGTCGGTTTGACCGCGCACGGCTTGCAGACTGCTATAACCCAAGCTGGCGAGAATTTCGCGCACTTCGTGGGCTAAGTTCATGAAATACTGGGCTAAGACTCTAGCATCACCTTTAAACTCTTCGTGAGTGGTGGTTAAACCTGCGGGGCATTTGACGTTACAGTTTTTCGCCATTACACAGCGCAACATCATTAACGCGCTCGTACCAAATTCAAACGAATCCGCGCCTAAAATGGCAGATTTCACCACGTCTACGCCGCTTTGATGTGCGCCTGAGGCTCTTAAAATTACTTTATCGCGCAAACCGTTTAAGGCTAAGGCTTGATGCACTTCGGCAATACCAATTTCTGAGGCTCTACCGCTGTGTTTTAAGCTAGTGACCGCCGCCGCGCCTGTGCCGCCTGTGTTACCCGCCACGTTAATCACGTCCGCGCCAGCTTTAGCCACGCCCACGGCAATTGTGCCTATGCCTTCAGACGACACTAATTTAACGCCAACTTTGACCCGCGCCGCTTTGGCATCGTGGATTAATTGTCCTAAGTCTTCAATGGAATAAGTATCGTGATGGGGTGGTGGGCTGACCAGTTCCACTTTAGGCGTACCACCACGCAAGGCGGCAATTTCAACGGTGACTTTAGCGGCGGGTAATTGTCCGCCTTCACCGGGTTTTGCCCCTTGGGCGATTTTGATTTCAATTTCTTCAATGGTGGGGTCAGCCAAATAACCCGCCCACACGCCAAAACGTCCTGAGGCAAATTGTTTGATTTTGCACGAACGCAAGCTATTGAAACGACTGGAATGTTCGCCACCTTCACCTGAGTTACTCAATGCGCCCACTAGGTTTGTCCCTAAAGCCACGGCTTCATGGGCCTCGGCAATTAATGCACCGTGACTCATCGCGCCAGAGGCTAAGGTTGGGGTGATTTCGTGAGCGGGTTGCACCGCGTTTAAGGCTAAGGGTTCACGCGCGGTTTGAATGCGGCTTAAGTAATTGGCAATTAAGCTGTGTTCATCGCTAACTTGAATCACTAAAGTATTTTCTACCGTGGCAATGCTAAACGCCTCACCTGCAAAACGGTTGCTAAAATGTTTGTGCAACTGTTCTAAACGCTCAATCGTGGCATCGTTAGTAAATTCCAGCGCGTAAATATGATTGTTGGTGCGTGTAATAGTTAAACCACGAATCAAATAATTAACATTACCGCGTAGATTTTGTTTGCCTAAGATGGCATCAAACTCGTTGCTGGTTTGCGCTTCGCTAATATCGGCTGGAAAATCAATAATATCGCGCAATGCCGCAGGACGCGCATCACGCTCTGCATAAAGATTTTTCACAAAGCTACGATACGCGGGGGTAATACCAAAGTTATCAATCTGCTCTGGGGTACGTTTTTCGTAACCAAAATCTAAATACGCGGTATCGCTAGCGATTGGCGTTTGCACAATCACTTTATCAATGGTGGGGTCGATAGGATTGGGCGTGTATAAAATTGCCTCATCGGTCAAATTAATATATTCGCGGGTGGCTAAATTGCCGTAAGAGTGACCTGCGCCATCGCCGCGCTCTTTAAACAATCCCAAGAAAGGAATATCTTTTTCTTCTTTAATGTTCAACGCCTTAGCGTGCCATTCGGTTGCGCTGGCGGCAATATCGGCATAGTGAACCCCACCCACTACCGCGTGGATATTAGGAAAATAAGGGCTTAATTGTGGCTCGTCAGTATCTAAGAAATTGGATTCAAAAAATTCACCGCCGATATAACTCTCTACAGTACACAAGCCGAATTTACCCATGGTTTTCATGAGCGATTTTTCTGTGCCTTTTTGGAATTTATCGAGAATTTTTTGATGTTCGCTCGCAGGATATTGGCTAAGCACACGGTCATGAACACTCAAGGCGCAAATGGCAGACGCGCCAAAACCTAAGATAGTTGCCACATCGTGCGGACTTGCCGCTTGTCCAGTTTCAGCAATTAAAGATGAGTTAAAGCGTAAGCCTTGTTTAACAAGGTGTTGATTTGCCGCCGCTATCATTAACAGTGCAGGAATTGCCGCTTGCTTGGCACAAATACCACGGTCACTAAGAATAATAATGCCTGTGTTAGCACGCGCCGCTTGTTCAACTTGCAAACATACTGCGTTTACCGCTTCGGTTAAATTGGCTTGATTTTGCGCGGCATTAGTAAAGTCAGGCGTAAATAAAGTGCTTAAGGTAATGGTGCTAACGGCTGTTTGACGGCGAATTTGTTCGAGTTGAGCGCGGTTTAAAATGGGCGACTCAATCATTAACTGTTTGCTATCTGCTGGCGCGAAATTGAGTTTTGCACCCAATGCCACGCGCAAAGTCATACCATCACTTTCTCTAATCGAGTCTAGCGGTGGATTGGTGACTTGGGCAAAACGTTGACTGAAATAGCGCGACATACCGCCTTCAGCACTGCTTAAGGCATTAGGCGCGAGTCCATAACCCATAGCGGAGACTTTTTCTACGCCTGTTGCCAAAATAGGGTCGAGCATCAAGCGGAAACTTTCTTGGTTTAAGGAATAGGCGGTATAGCGTTGTTCAACACTTAAAGCCGATTCATTGTTGATTTCACTTAAGTCTACTTTAGCTAAATCAGCAATATGAACGCGGCGTTGTTGCAATAATGCCGCGTAATCTTGTTCTTTAGCCAAACGCTCTAACACTTCATGGCTGTGATAGGCTTGTTTAGTGCGGTGGTCAAAATACACCATGCCGCCCGCTTCAATGCGACCGCGTTTTAAAATATCAGTGGGTGGAAAATCAATTTGTCCCGCCTCTGACATCACCGCTAAATAATCGTGCGTTTCTACCGAGCGCAACGGACGCAAACCTAAACGGTCAAGTCTTGCCCCCACACACAGACCATCACTGAAAATCAACGCCGCAGGCCCGTCGTTTTTCTCTTCATATAAACTGAAATACTCGAGCATATCGCGCACTTGCGGCGATAAGGTGGTATCGTTTTCCCACGCAGGTGGCATCATTGCCAAAATCGCGCTGACAATATCTAAGTTATCTTCATTAATGCGGCGCGTTAAGGTTTGGTCTAAACGACCCGAATCGGATTGTCCTTTAGGGAAATGAATGTGTTTGTCGTGTTGACGCGCAATCGCATTTTCACTTAAACGGTTTTTCTTATCAGTATTCAACTCACCATTATGTGCCATATAACGGAACGGTTGCGCCATCATAGTGGCTGGCGCGGTGTTGGTGGAAAAACGGGTATGGAAAAACAAGGTATGCACTTCGTGGTCAGTGTCGTACAAATCTTTAAAGTACGGAATCACCTCGTGCGAATTTAACCGACCTTTATACACTTGAGTGCGCGAACTCATCGACAGCGGATAAAAACCTAGCAATTCTTTGGTTTCAAAAGCTTCGGCTTCAATGGCTTGCAAAGCGACTTGAATGTGTTTTTCAAAAGCCGCATCACTGGCATCTTTCAACACCTCAGGACGACCGAAAACAAACTGTTCGATAGGCAATTGCGCTTTGACTGCCGCGTCATTTAAAGCATTGTTATCAACAGGAAGCACCCGCCGCGCTAATAAAGGCAAATCAAATAATCTAAAATAACGCGCGACTAATTCATTAGCATCTGAATCATGATGGGCATGGTCTTCGGGATAAAAGAAGTTAGCGACACCAAACTGCCCTAATTCTAAGCTATCATCACCGACAATACGTCTAAAAAACTTAAGCGACAAATCAATATTGACCCCCGCGCCATCGCCAATGCCTTCGGCACTCATACCGCCACGATGCGGAATAGTACATAAAGCTTCATGGGTTTTTACCAATAAATCATGAGTTTGTATGCTTTGTTTATGGGTAATAAAACCCACCCCGCAACTGTCTTGCGAAAGATCGGCGTTATAGAGAAGTGCGTCTTGATTACTCAATCGGGAGTTTGTGGTCATTGCTTAGCCCGTTCCTGTGCTGGTCGTTAGTGTGTTTGCCTTGAAGCGTAAAGTCGCAAAAAATTCTATAATTCACTCAATACCTTGAGTTAGCAAGCTTTTCTTGTTCAAAGGACTTTCATTTAGTGAAACCTGTTAATGATAACATTGATAAATTATTCTGTCATTTATAGCTACGCGCTAATTGGTAAAGCAACAACATTGTGTGTGTAAACACTAATTTTGTTTTTACCCTTACTATTAAAATTTAAGCAACATCTACACCATAACTGATGTTGTAGCGGTAATAAAACTTTGCAGTCATAAAGCTGATAAAACGCACTCATCAGTGGCAAATTATCACTTTAAGTGTGCAATGATGGCGCAACGCTAACACAAAAAGCTTTAAATATTATTAAACTTTGGATTTAGAACGTCTAAATTTATGGCGAGTTATTAAAAAATTATATAAAAGCAATGTCTTAGACAGTTTTAATTGAAAATGTACGACAAGAATAATAAAACTTGATTTTGTAAGGGGTAATTTGAAAATAATAACTGTGTATTCATATTCAATGAGTTACTAGAATTGTAGGAGTAAAACACAATTACCCTTTGATAACAATCGTTTGTTATTAAGGGCAAATAGTATTGCCCCTACATTGATAAATTTTGCGTAATTTTAAATAGTCATTAAACGATTTTTAAAATCCTGACAATTAATGAGTAACTCAAATATTATAAAAATCGTTCGGACTTTAAAAAATCCGAACGATGCGCAAGATGAACCATAAAACTAAAAGTTATAATCAATCATCTATTGAATACTTAGTTTTAGATATATCAATAAAAGGATGAATACCGCGTTTGGATTTTACCGCCAACCACGTTTTTAAATGAATTAATTCTTCAGTATCGAGTAAATCATCCAAACTTTGCTTAGCTTTTAATAAACGCACTGCCTGTGCCAAAGTATTATAGCGTTCCCCTGTAATACCTGCTCGACGCAAGCCAATAGTATTTAACTTATAATGTCTAGTGGGTCTACCGCCAATTAACATAAAAGGCATAACATCCATATTTAATCCTGTTGTGCCTTGCACCATTGCAAAAGAACCAATACGACAAAATTGATGGGCAACTACTGAACCGCCAATAAAGACATTATTGCCCACTTCAACATAACCACCAATTGCCACATTATTGGCAAAAATAGTTTTATTACCAATAATGCAATCGTGGGCAACATGACTATTAGCCATAAAATAACAATCTGAACCAATTAAAGTAATACCGTGTTCTCTAGCAGAACGGTGCGCGGTAAAACCTTCACGAAAAGTATTATTATCGCCAATATGTAACCATGAAATGGTTTCTTTTTTAAAACTGGTATCTTGTGGTAAATCGCCCAATACTGCATGAGGATGCACAATATTGGCAGTCCCCATTTTTACATAAGCTTGAATTACCGCATGTGCGCCAATAACACAATTCGCGCCAATTTCAACCCCGCTTTCAATCACTGCAAATGCACCGACAGTGACGTTATCACCTAAACGGACATCTTTAGCAATATAAGCCAAAGGGTGAATATTTTGTGACATTATTAACTCCTCTAAAATTAACCTAATTTAAGCCCAACAAAAAAACCTGCCGAGCCACTAACCCCTTTGCTAGTAATTTGTGATACGCGTTGTATTAAAAAATTACCCGATGATTTAGCCATATTGCTTGCTGTAGTTGCAGCCTGTTGCAATTGCGCGTCACTGATTTCAACAATACCCCAATATTCACTCATAAATAAAAATACCAAAGCCATCCCTGCAATAAATAATGCCAGCCGTAACATTTTTTTAGCAAAATAACCAACAGCCAAACCAATAGCGAAAGGTGCGCCGATATTATTAATTAAAAAAGCCGCTGAAAAAATATCAGGAAAAGGATTGCTTAAGGTTGTATTGGTCATAATAAATAAGCTATTAAATTATAAGAATATATACTGATTGTAGGGGCGAATCATATTCGCCCTTGTGCAACGGCTTGTTATGAAGGGCAAATATGATTTGCCCCTACATTTAGTAACTAACTGATTTTGAAAACCCTGTAGTAATTAATTAAATTCTAACCACAATGCGGTTGTTTACCTTGGGCTTGCGCTTGTTTAACTAAACTCAGGGCGTTGGGCATACGTTGCTCTAATTGTTGAATACGGGTTTCATTAGCAGGGTGCGTGGACATAAATTCTACAGGTTGCTGTCCTTGTTCGGCTTGGCTCATGCGTTGCCATAAAGTAATACTTTGCTGAGGATCAAAACCCGCTTTTGCCATTAAATCCAAACCGATAGCATCGGCTTCACTTTCTTGGGTGCGGCTAAAAGGCATTAATAAGCCATATTGCGCCCCCAAGCCCAACATGCCCATGGTAGCGGGGTTTTGCCCCCAGCTTGATTGTTGAATCACGCTCATGCCTTGTTTGACTAGCATATCTTGTGACGCACGTTCATTGCTGTGCCGCGCTAAAACGTGTCCTACTTCATGCCCAATGACTGCCGCGAGTTGCGCTGAGTTGTTGATAATGCTAAACATACCCGTATGCACACCGATTTTTTTACCCGGTAAAGCAAAAGCGTTGGGTGAAGCATCTTCAAAAACAATTACTTCCCATGTGCCGCCGCCGACTTCATTGGTAATCGCATGAGCCACGCATTGGGCAATTTGGTTATAGCGTTTATTACGGCTAATGGGTTTTTGTTGTTTTAAGCTACTAAAGGCTTGCAAACCCATTTGGTCAATTTGATTGTCAGGCATGGCAATTAATTGATTTCTACCCGTGGGACTGGTGGCGCAAGCGGTTAATAAAGTTGTTATTAATAAAGCGGGGAATAGTTTTTTTAATTTCATAGTGTTTGATACCGTAGGGTTATTTAAAAAGTAATTGGTATTTTATCAGTTATCGCTTTGCTACTATATCGTATTATTACATTTTTTATGTTTAGTTAAGAATTATAATTTTATTAAAATTATCTCGGTACATGACAAAAAGATAACTCGTGGAAAAGATGCTAAAATGCTGAGTGTTTTTGCGAAAAATAAATCGAATATAATAAAGCAATCATTTAACTCGAACAAGGTAACAATGGATTGTTGCAGTTAAATGATAATGGCTTTAATTAGTGTGGTCTTTATAGTTAGCAATAGCGTTTCCAAATCCAATTAAACTTAATTCACGCTACAGATGTATTTTATTGATGATTGTAAAATAAACTTAATGCAGTTTAAATATTGATTATTACTTAGCGTTTGATAAAACTAATTGGAAATCAAAAATTAATATCTTAGTATTAGCTGTTGTTTATCGTGGTATAACAGATAACTGTTTATTGAGCATTATTAAGTAAAAGATTAATATATTGTATTATTAACTGAAGTTATGCCGATTATTAAATAGGAGTGCAAGCTTTGCTTGCAATGCAAGCAAAGC
>JBAQSX010000121.1:0-12268 GCA_049296695.1 Methylococcaceae bacterium
ATGCTGTCATTCCAGCAGGGATGCTGGAATCCAGTTACAGGGATGTATTTATAACCATTACCATCCATGGTTTCTGGATTTCGGCATCCATGCCGAAATGACGTTCCTACTCTTTTGAACCACTGCCATTTTAGTTATATAACTCAAATTACATAAAGATTGTTAAATCAGCCTTAGCGGGAGTGCAAGCTTTGCTTGCACTCCCGCTCAATAATCTGCGTAACTTCAATTATATAATTGAAAGAAAATCGATTTGATAATCAATATATAAATTTTGTAGCCCTAAAGCACAAAGTTGCATAATAATTTGTTTGCTAGTTTCATCAATTAAAGATTGCTGTTGATAAGTGGCTAAGATAGTATCTATTTTAGTTAAATGTACTAATACATCAGCTTTTTCTTCGTGAGTTAATGGTTGTTGATTAATTATTTTTAATAATTCGATGCTAATTTTTCCAAGCTTCGTATTTTTTCGCTCAACTTCATTAAAATCGATAGTCAAAGAAAGTTTATTAATAAATACGGCAACACTATTTTCTTGATAGGGATGAATGAATAAGTGTTCTTTTCCTAATAAGGCTTCAATTTCATAAATAAAGCCTAAATAATCTAAATGCTTTATAAACCACTCATCTTTGAGCATATCTATTAGCGACCAATCGTACCCATAACAATTGATACTAGGTATTTTAGGATTTTTTAAATACTGACAATAAAGGCTATCCATCAAAGAGAGTGGTTCTCTGAAGCATACCCAAAGATTCAATGAAAAATATTGAGCAATAACTGCTAAGAAAGACTTAGCTTCTTGGCTATAATCAAACCAATGATTATAAATACCCTCTGTTGATAAAATAATAGTGTGAATAGTTTCATCTAATTGCAATGCGATTTTATTAAATTCATCAATAATAATATTTATATTATTATTAAGTAATGCCACTACTAACCATTGGTGTTTAGGTTCGTAAATTTGACTATAGTTATTAGGATATAGAAAACCTTGTTTTTTTAATTCAATTCCTTTATTAGCTAAAAAATATTGTAGGCTAGTTGTACCTGTTTTAGGCGTACCCGCATGTAAAATAATAGTTAATGGCGGCAATTTTTTAAATTTAGCTAGTGCTAGGGTTAATTTTTCAGTATTCGATGTTATGTTAATAGTTTGAATAAGACTTTTTCTATAGTCGCTATAAAATTCAAAGTCAGCATAATTAGCAATCGCCTGATTGGCAGTTTCTATAGCAGATTTTATAGAGGCATTACTGGCATTTTCTTTTTTTAAAAGCCCAAAAGTATTGAGTTCTCGGTGGTAATGCAATAATATGACAGGTAGTTCTTTAATAAAAGAATTTTGTACTGTTGCATTGTGAATAGGACAATTGTAATTGGAAGCGATATTGTAATAATCAATTTGACTCTCACATAAAGCTAACGCCATTGCAACTTGATCGGTATGAATAATCTGATGATGATTATCAAATAATTCAGGTTTGGCAAATAACCACGCCGCCCATTTTTTCCACGCTTCATTTAAGACTTTACTATATTTTTGTGGAATATAATAAAACCCACCATTAAAATTAGTAGCAATAGTTAAAGCATTATTAAGATGCCAATCGGTATTAATTATATTAGGTAATTCAATGGCGGCTTGCTGAAAAATTCTTTTAATCACTGTAAGCGGTGGATTTTCAGCGTCGACTATTTTAGCGTGAAATAAATTTTCATTAGGTATAATTAAAGGTTTAAGGACAAAAGTATCGGTATCTAATAATAAAATATTAGCGTCTGGTATATCGTTAAATGTGTCAAGTTGTTTAATTTTATTGCAGTATTTACCATCTAAAAAAGGCTCTATTATTTTATAATTATTTTTTTTTAAAAAATTGATAAAACGCGAGTCCACTCTGTTGGTACAATGGACTATTATATTTTCTATGGGATGCTTGGCAAAATGGTTGAGTGAAAATAAGAGTAATTCTGCTTGATAATAATGCAGAGCTAAGCCATCAACAACAAAAGAAATGATAGTCGTCATAATTAAAATGATGTTTTTATGTCAAAACCAAAAGACCTCACAGCATTAATAGCTGTATTGTCAAAAATACTAATGTCTTCTTTTAAGTATCTATTAGTTGATAATGGTATCGCAATAAAGTCATACAAATTTTCATTAATATTGCAGTCTATTTGTAAAAACTGGATTAATGTTTGTAATATCGGTTTTGGGTCACGGCATAAATCATCAAAATTTAATAATAAGAAATTTTCCCCTAGTAATTTTTCACCCGTGTCTAGTGCAAATTGATTGGCTTTTATCCAATACTCTAGTGCGGCTTTGGCTGTACTTTGCTGCATATCAACACTAAAATAATGTCCCCAGTTATTGAGTTGATTTTTATTATCGCTAAATGCCATATCTAAGCCATGACGAATAACATGAATGTATTTCATTTGGGGATAGATTTTTGCCACATAAGCCAATATTATGAAATTAGCAGGTATTTTCCAACCCCAAGCACTGTAGTTTTGAGTATCTATTTGCGCTAATAAAGTGGTGCTGGTGGTATGAATAAGCTGGCTAATTATGCTTTCTCTTTCTGCTTGATTAATTGCTTGTCCTTGTTGAATAAGCTGACGCATTATCGGAAATTGTGGCGCGAAATTCATATTGTCTAAAGAATCATTTAATTCACTACCCATAAAGATATTTTCTTTTTGTAGTATTTGGGTAATAACTCGCGTACCACTACCACCTACGCCGCCTATTAATATCGGTGCATTGTGATTTATCATTTGATTGATGATTACTTGTGAAGTGTGTGCAAAAAAATAGGGTACGTTTTGCGTACCCTATTTATTATAAGAAGCGTTATTTAATCACGCTTTTTGTCATCTTCTTTATTAATTAAATAATGATGAAGTCGCTAGCACTTAATGTGGAAACACCTGTTAAAGTCGCTATTTGAACTGCTGAGTTAGTAGTAGCACTACCATCAACATCATAATATAACGCACCTGTGCTACTGTTAAAACCTAGGTGGTCAGTAGTATTATCTAAATTGACAATTGGCGCATTCTTTATTTCTACAAGACCTGTAATAGCACCAGTATTTGTAAATATGCTGTAAATTGATTTTGCTAATTCAATTTTATCGCCTTGCACACTTGAGAAATCAGTGATGGTGTCAACAGCAGTGGGGACTGCAATAGAGTTAGAGAAGATAAAGAAGTCAACACCTAAGTCGCCTGTGATGGTATCGGATTGTCCAGCACCATTTAAGGTATCGCTACCCGCACCACCAACGAGCGTATCGTTATTTGCGCCACCGTTGAGCGAATCATTGCCGTTGCCACCTGTCAGCGAGTCATTACCTGCAGCACCACTTAAAGTGCTATTAGCGTTGCTTGTAGTTAATGAATCGGCGAAGCCTGTACCTATAATGGATTCGATACCACTAAAAGTATCTGAGCCTTGGCTGGTACTAACAAGTTGTGAGACACTTGAGCTGAGATTAATTGTGACAGCATCGGTTGAAGTGCTGTAGTTAACGGTATCACCAATAGTGGTATTAGTTCCGCCATCGTAAACATCGGTGCCGCCACCATTTGCTCCAGCAAAAAAGGTATCATCACCTGCACCACCTTTGAGTACATTATTGCTAGCATCGCCTGTTAAGGTATTGGCAGCCGAACTACCCGTTACATTTTCAATGCCTGAAAAAGTATCATTACCGCTAAACGCAGTAGGTGTAACCCCAGCTGTTGTAACGCTAATGCTATTACCCGTTGTAAGGTTAACAATAATCACATCATTAGAGGTGCTATAGTCAAGGGTATCAGTGCCTGTGCCGCCGATAATGGTATCGTTGCCAGCTTGAGTACCGTTAAAGGTATCATTACCTGCGCCACCATCAAGCTTATCATCGCCACCACCACCATTTAAGTTATCGTCGTTATCACCACCATTTAAGGTATCATTGCTATTACCGCCATTTAAGGTGTCGTTGCCCGCATAACCATTAAACACGTTGTTGTTCGCATCACCTTTTAAGAAATTGTTGCCTTGGCTACCGTTGAGGTTTTCAATACCTGAAATTTGATCAACACCACTGACAGAACCAACAGTTTGCAGTCCAGTGTTAGTTAAATCAACGTTAATGGTATCAGAAGATGCTGAGTAGTCTAAAGTATCAGTGCCACTACCACCAAGGATAGTATCGTTGCCAGCTTGATTGCCATTGAAGATATCATTACCCGAACCACCATCAAGATAATCATCGTCAGTATTACCCATTAAGGTATCGTTGCCGTTACCACCATAAATGGAGTCATTACCTGCCGCACCGTCTAATAAGTCATTACCGTCTAAACCTGAGATGACATCATTACCCACACCGCCTGTTATCGTATCATTACCAGCAGTACCGTTATCGCCTAAATTGACGTTAAAATAAGTGGCCACGGATAATCCCATTGCGTCAGTGGCAATCACTCTGATAGCAACCAGTCCTTGATTTGGCACAGCAGCTACCACATCGCTAGTAGCAGGTGTGCCATAAACTGTACCTGCTTGGTAAGATACGCCACCGACTACTGTGTCTTGTGCGGCAATATGTACCCACGAAGGTGCGGCAACATATTGTGAATTTGAACCCGCTACAAGCACATTTGAAGTGACTGCAAAAGTCAGATGATCGACTGTTGTAGAAAAATCAGTGGGCGTTGTAATGACTGAAGAAGTGTAAGCTGTCGCTGTATCGACATAGTGCGTTGCACCATCATTAAAAATATCAGGGTCTTTAAATGATATAGGTGTAGCTGCCTGTACATCATAAACAAAAAGCGTACCTGCAGTTGCATTTTGGGTTGCTAAAGCACTATTGACTGAAGGTGCATCTTCACTCGGATCAATGGTAAATTGTTGATCAGTTACTGTTGATAAGTGGTTACTACTATGTCCGTCATCAACTTGATAAGTTAGATTAATTACACCGTTGTAGTTATCGGTTGGGGTAACTGTGAATGTACCATCACCATTATCGACTATGTCACCGTTAAGATGTGAAGCCGAGTCAATGCTAGCGTGTAAGTTCGTTACAGAAAAGTTTGTATCGCCATGATCGACATCAGTAAAACCTTGCAATAAGTCGCTAGCATTAATGGTATAACTGCTATCTTCTGTCGCATGAGCCAAAGTTGCAGCCGTTCCAGTCAATACGGGTGCGTCATTAGTCCCATAAACAGTTACATCGATTTCTTTATTGACAACCGTAGACAGTGGGTCAGCAACACTATTAGTCGTACCGTTATCGGTGACTGTAACATTGAATTTATCAACTTGATATTCACCCTCTCCTAAAGCATCAACTGCCGCCTTAGAACCATCTAAGTCATAAGACCAATCGACTAGACCTTCATAATGGTTTGGATCAATTGCGCCACTTGCAGGTATAGTAACTGTTGAGTCTGTGCTTACTGATACATTCAAAGTACCTAATGAACTAGCAGTTGATGTATTTTCTATAGCAGAACCAGAGGTTACACTATGATAATCAGAAGAAATTAAGCTAACTGTAGCAGTGTGCGTGTCATAAGAATCTACATCAGTAAATACCAGTGGCAAGAAATCTGAGTCCGAGCTCCAAATATCGGAACTGATAGAGGCAGACCATTGACCATTGTCGCCATCATCTTCGCTAAGCGAAGGTGCTGCAATTGAAGTCGCGCTCAGCCCAACATCTGTGATTGGGTTATATATATCAACAAAAACAGGTGCGTCATTGACAGCAGTAAAGGTAATGTTCACATGTCCAGATGCTGGGGTATCAGCATTATTCAAATAATCAGTTTTTAACACTTGATGCGCTATAGTAGAGGCTTTAGTGTAGTCTTGTACCGCATAGTCCAAGGTTACCGTGCCATTGTAATCAGCGTCGGGCGTAATAGTGAACGTACCTTTACCGATAACGCCTGTGCTGTTATAAGTCACACTGGCATGAGAATTAATGGTAGCATTGACTACGCCTAAGCGATCATTTGCACCATCGGCATCACTGAAACCTTGTAATAACGTTGCTTCGCTAATGGTGTAAGTAGTTTGATCTTCAGTACCATCGGCAGGCGTTGCGGTAGATGAACCTGTAGGTGCATCATTAACATCGTTTATCACTAATCTAAAACTGTCATACGCAGTTGCGCCATGTGCATCAGTAGCGGTCACACGAATGTCATAAGTACCTGCACGCGAAGCATAGTTACCAGGTGCGCTTTCATTGCTAAAGGTTTTCGTGGCAGGATCAAAATGTAACCAGTTAGGTAAGCTCGCTAATGATTTACCATTTACTAAACTTGCTGAATAGGTTAACGCTTCATCTTGGTGTATACCGCTTTGATTGAAACCGTAAGGTAAATCAATGTCACCAAAAACACTCGTACTGCTTACTGTTTGATGTAATGCGTTTGATACAGTTGGTACGGTGTAGGTGTAAGCATCATTTTCATAAATAGTTGCACCACCGCGAGGATTAGCATTACTGACATTATCAGGAATAGCGTGAGCAATATAAGGCGCGTCATTGGTATTATCGACTGTTAAAGTAAACAGTCCAGTGCCAATACTGCCGTTATTGTCAAGATCGCCACGTTGGTCATAAATACCGTCATTGGCAGTGACTAAAATATGCAACTGTCCCACGTTACCATTGAGCGGTCTGCCACTAAATGACAATATATCATCAGTAAAGGTATTAGGGTCATCACTAGTTGTTGGAGTGAATGTTAGCCAGTTTGGCAACGGTGAAGTTGATACGACATTACCGTCTAAGTCCAACGTTGCAACTTCTGCGGTATAAGTCAATACAGCAAGACGATCTGGATCGGTGAAAGGATTAGTGAAAGTGTGGCTGTTGCTGGCTTTTTCATTAAAGGTCACATCATACAAACCACCATCATCTTCTACAGGAGGTTGGTTGATATGTGCGCTGACATCAAGTTGGAACGAATCTTCTGCACTATAACCATGTACAGTATCGCTTGCCACCACACGAATTTGATAAGTGTTTGCATCAGGATTGTTGTGGTCGTAAGGTGCAGTACCTGTAAACAATCCAGTTACGGGATCAATGCTTAGCCAGCAGGGTAGCGGTATATAGTTGCCTGTATCTGGATCCACATCATTTAAAGTTGCGCTATAAGTCAAGCTACCATCACCACCCGCCGATATACCTGTAAACGCATCATTAAATATTGGCGTATCGCTGTCATTATTAAGGGTATTATCTAAGAAAGTACCCGCTGGCACTTGTGTTCCAGTAAGAACTACCGCGCCCGCAGGAAGCGTTACTTCTACAGCCGCAGGAAGAGTCAGCGTTTCTCCCGTTGGAACTATGTACCCACCTGGGATAGTTGAACCACTTGGAAGAGTTGTACCACTTGGAATGGTGTCACCTGCCGCGTAAGTGGTGCCATCTGGAAAACTAATAGCAAAAGGTAAAGTAAGATCACTACCAAGCGACACATCGTAAGTGAGGGTAGTGCCGTCTGGAATAACTGTATCGCCTGCTAAAACAGTACCGCCTAACAAATCACTGGGTTCTTGAAGTGTAATATCACTTGTTAAAGTTGTATCAGCGGTGTATGTAATGCCATCAACAGGGCTTCCATCGGGATTTGTACCTAAAGGATCGGTGACATGAAGATCAGTAACTGCAAAGTTAAAGTCATTTAATTCTTCAACTGTTTGCCAAGGAATGCGTTGCTCTACTGTTACCGCGTATTCAATGATGCCGTAGAATGACGAAGCCCCAGCAACATCGTACCATGTACCAATAGCGTTCTGAAAAGCAGGACTTACACCACTAGCAGTACCTAAAACCGCATAATTCTCAGTAGTCAAACCATTAGGTTCAACTCCAGCCCAATTGGTATAAGTGCTTGTGTTAGCATCGTTCCACAGCCAAGTTCCTTCTGTTGTGGTATCGCTATAACCTATCCATAGATTGCCGCTTGCTCCAAAAGCATTAGTCAAGTATGTATTTTCTGTTGCATTGTTAATACTGACCAGTTGTCCGCCGTTTGCCGCCGCTTCAGCTGCAGCGGTATCATAATCGCTAGCGACTGAGGTTAATTGATATAAATGACCGTTACCGTCATCGAAAATTGGTTGATTGTTCATGGCATTTCCCAAAGGTTAATTAAATTAATTTCTATAGTTATGAATTCCATAGAAAAGGATACCTAGACTATGTTCATCTAAACGCTTGCAACGCTAGTGCTATTTAGAAAAAATCTAAATAATCTGACAATCGCTTAGCGTTTGTTTAAGCATTGTTAACTCCCAATGCTTTCTTCTATTTTGTCTCAAAATTAATATGAGTTTGAATAGAAGCGATATTTAAACCGCTACTCAATAAAGAATAAAGCGACCCGTCTCTCTCTAACATCGTAATCATAAACTGATTACCACAGATAACAAAACAAAATTTGCCCCTCAATATTTTGATACTAACAAGAAACAAAAAGTGTTAAAAAATCAATAAATAAGTTTTTATGTCTTTATTATTGACTAATAAGATGCCTTTGAATTTAGGCAATAACTGTTTATCTGCATTTTTACTCTACCTTGAGTCACATAAAAACTACTGTTAAATATTACCGCTCGATAATTTCAATGGCATTACCATCTAGGTCACGACAAAACAAAGCCTTGCGCCCTGAAATACTCAAGGTATAGCTAAGTTTATTGTTATCTAAAAGTTCTCGGATAACCGTAAGACTGGGCGTGGTTAAAGCAATATGACGATCGCGTCCACCATGTGCGGGTCTGCCTGTGGTGGGATCGGGATTATTGAGTTCTAATAAGTGCAGTTGTTGATTATCACCCAAAGCAAGCCACGCACCCGCAAAACCCAAATCAGGTCGCTCAATTTGCTCTAATCCTAAAACATCGCGGTAAAAAACTAATGAAGCTTTTACATCTGAGACGATTAAACTCGCATGATGTAACATAAAACGATGCTCTGACATCTCTAATTCCTTGAAATAATAGTTTTCTGCAAAAATAGTTGGCTACTGCAAAAATAGATAGTTTGCTACTGCAAAATTTGCTGTAGCAAAACAAAACGCTTTAAAAAATAAACTACGATAGTTCCTAATGTTAGGCAAGCCCTAACACGTCCTGCATATCGTACAACCCCGCTTCTTTATAAGCTAACCACAACGCCGCTCTGACCGCGCCATTAGCAAAAGTCATGCGGCTGGTGGCTTTATGAGTAATTTCGACACGTTCACCTTCATCGGCAAACATTACGGTGTGTTCACCGACAATATCGCCAGCGCGAATGGTCGAAAAACCAATGGTTGACCGCTCACGCTCACCCGTATGACCTTCTCTGCCATAAATGGCGCACTGCGCTAAGTTACGGTCTAAAGCATTAGCAATTACTTCGCCCATTCTTAAAGCCGTGCCTGAGGGCGCGTCAACTTTGTGGCGATGATGCGCTTCAATGATTTCAATATCAGTGTAATGCCCCATCACTTTGGCAGTCATTTCTAAGAGCTTGAGCGATAAATTAACCCCAACACTAAAATTAGGTGCTAACACAATAGCAATATCTTTAGCAGCATTGGCAATCGCGGTTTTTTGCGCTTCATTAAAACCTGTTGTCCCAATAACCAATTTTTTGCCGTGTTTTTGGCACAACTCCAAATAAGCCATTGACGACTCAGGACGGGTAAAATCAATTAAAACATCAAAATCGGCTAAAACACTTTCTAAATCCGCGACTACGTTAATACCTGCTGTGGCAATCCCTGCCACTTCTCCTGCATCTTTACCCAAAGCCGAACGCGATACCGCCGCGCTTAAACTAATGATATGCGGATAAATAGCTTGTTGAGCGGCCACCGCTTTAATTAAACACTGTCCCATGCGCCCAGAAGAGCCGACAATAGCAATACGATTCATAGTCTAACCCGTTAATTTATCAAAAAAGTTTTTTACACCGTCCATCCATGACGTTTCTTGTGGACTGTGATGTTTACCGCTTTTCGATAAAGCTTCACCGAGCTTTTCGACTAAGGCTTTTTGTTCTTTAGTCAAATGCACAGGGGTTTCAATACGCACTTTGCAAAGCAAATCACCAATAGGGCCACCGCGCACTTGTTTCACGCCTTTGCCGCGTAATCTAAACACCTTACCTGTTTGGCTTTCAGCGGGGATTTTTAACATCACTTTACCGTCTAGGGTGGGGACTTCAATCTCATCACCTAAACAAGCGGTCACAAAACTAATCGGCACTTCGCAAGATAAATTCGCGCCATCACGCACAAAAATCGGATGCTGACGTACATGCACTTCAATATATAAATCCCCCGAAGGTGCGCCACGTTCACCTGCTTCACCTTCACCAGCTAGGCGAATTCTATCGCCCGTATCCACACCAGCGGGGATTTTTGCCGATAAGGTTTTAGTTTCTTGGACGCGTCCTTGACCGTGACAAGAATTACAAGGGTCTTTAATTTGTTTACCTGTACCACGACAAGTAGGACAGGTTTGTTGCACTGAGAAAAAGCCTTGCTGCATCCGCACTTGGCCATGACCGTGACACATACTACAAGTGACAGGATTAGAACCTTTTTTCGCGCCAGAACCGTTACAGTCCCCGCAAGCGACTAATACAGGAATACGGATTTTCTGCTCAGTCCCCGCAACGGCTTCTTCTAAAGAAATTTCAAGGTTATAGCGTAAATCCGAACCGCGTTGCGCCCCGCCGCCACGACGACCGCCACCACCCCCGAAAATATCGCCAAAGACATCGCCGAAAATATCGCCAAAGCCTTCCGCGCCACCAAACCCGCCCGCGCCACGTCCGCCACCCATTGAAGGGTCAACCCCCGCATGACCAAACTGGTCATAAGCGGCGCGTTTTTTAGGGTCAGATAAAATCTCGTACGCTTCTTTGACTTGTTTAAACTTCGCTTCTGCGGTCTGTGGGTCATCGGCATTTCTATCGGGATGAAATTTCATCGCCAAACTACGATAACTTTTCTTAATTTCAGCATCGCTGGCATTGCGACCCACGTTAAGCACTTTATAAAAATCTTCTTTTTCTGCCATGGTTTACTTAGTTCCTAAATTGCTAATAGCTTGACTTAAGCTATTTATTAATAAAATAAAATTATCTAAAACCGTGTTTATTACGTTGGGTGAGTACTCACCTTAATTCTACCACGGCGCGACATAATCACCTGTGATGATTCGCTTTAATGGGGACACCACGCCTTGATAACAATACATCCACGCTAATTGTGTCATACCATTTTCTAAGCTTACCTTATGTTGAATACGCAGATATTCATGCGGCTGTGCAAAACGAGGACTGCATTCTTCATAATCATCAAGCACAGCTAATAATAACGGCGCGTTATTGAGTTTATAAAGTTCACCGACAACTTTATCTTTATTATTGTTTGAAATAATCGCCGCTGGATAAGTAGTAACTTCATATAATTGCCCCTGCAAATAAGCGTTAGCTATATAATCGGCATAAGTCATTATTAATTGATGCAAAGGATGTTTGATTGCCTGACGCAATGTCCCGTAAACAAATAAATAATCGTTCATAGTTTTATCATATTTTGATAATGATAATTAATAACAAGTTACGCAGTGTAATGGAGTCCAAAGCTTGCTTTGTGACCTAAAACAACAAAGTATAGCGATTATTTAAACTGCACCTTTGCTAAACCCAGTGCAGTGGGTTTAGCGAATGCGTTAGATAATATAATCAGCCACGATAAAATCACACGATTTTTAACAAATGCTGAATTAACAAATAAAGAACTATGGCAATTAATCAAACCAACATTAAGAAAATATGAAAATGAAAAAGGTGTCATAATTTTTGATGATACGATTATTCATAAACCTTATAGTGAAGAAAATGATTTAATTGCGTGGCATTTTGACCATACGCAGAATAAAACAGTCAAAGGGATGAATAGGTTGAATTGTATTTATCATCATAACGATAAAACGATTCCTTTAGCTTTTATTTTAATCAAAAAAACAAAGCATTATCTTGATAAAGAAGGCAAAGAAAAAAGGGTAGTGCTTCAAAAGAGTAGGAACGTCCAACGGCATGGATGCCGAAATCCAGAAACCATGGATGGTAGTTGTTATAAATACATCGCTGTAACTGGATTCCAGCATCCCTGCTGGAATGACATCGTAGTATTTATCCTACTCTTTTGAGGCACTACC
>JBAQSX010000122.1:0-1511 GCA_049296695.1 Methylococcaceae bacterium
TTTTTAACAGATGATAACCTGCCGCATGTGGTTAATATTCAGGATGCGACAAAGTTTTTGGTAAAATTAAATTATCGAACAATGGATAGAGATGTTTCTTCAACCATCATTGATTTGTGGACGGATACGAACAAAGCCAACGGTTCAGAGAGTTCTTTTTGTCTGTTGAATCCGATTGATTCGGAAATTTATGTTGTTAAATTCTGGATGGATGGCCCCACTTTGAACCATAACATGGTGGGATATGATGATATTGACACAATTGATTTATTAGTGCTGGGGTCTTATGGCTCTTAATTGGTTATTTGAAATCGGAACGTATAATTCTCCTACATACCGCTGGAGTTTGGCTGGTATGGTGTTTAACTCAAACACGTACACGGCCAAAGTACTTCCTGAATCATTTGATGGGGTAGTACAAAACCGGGTAAAAGTGGAGATGGGACAAATCACAAGATCTGAAATAAGTTTTGAAGTGGTGGGAAGTTTCGATCTTAGTACTATCGTGGGCCAACCTCTTGTTATTAAGCAGGTAACGGGATCAGACATTTTAGATCTTGTGAACTATTGGCGATTCAGTATTGAAAATGCCTCTTACGTGTATGGAATCACTACCATTATCGCCGTGGATATCCTTACAAGCGTTATCGATGGAACAAGCCCCACAACTCCTTTTATTAGAGATCTTTATCCGGAATCGGTTTTCACTCATGCGGGCATTGATGATTCGGCTTGTGTTCCTTTGGTGTTCGGCGATTCTGCTTATATTCCGCTTCAAAGTAAATCTGTTTCTGGGGATGTTCATTATATTCTTGGTGCCGGGAATGGATCGACATACACTTTGGAGAAAATAACCTCTCCGCATAATATCGACAATCCAACATCCTATACAGTAGGAACCGATATTTGGACCACTCAAACAGCGGATGGCTCATATGAAGTAATGCAACCATTTCTTGAAAGCGGAAAAGTTACTGCCGTATTTTGGAAATCTGGGGCGGATAGAGTTCCCCCACACGTAATGTACAATGAGGATGATTTTTATATTAACGTGGATAATCCTTTGGAAGTTCTTCAATACTTTTTAGAGGATGCCGGGATCATATCCACCGTTTTCGGTGATTCATGGGTTTCCGTTGCCACCGCAATTGACACAAGGGGTTATACATACTCAAAGGGGTTTTATCAACCAGAAGATAGAGTAAAATTGACCTGTCATTTATTGGCTTGTTCCGATGCTTCTATTTACCAACAATATGGGAGAGTGGAAGTTGGTTTGAATTCAAAAACATCGGTTGCCACAATTGATTCTTCCAAAGTTGTTAAAAGTTCTTTTTACGAAACAGGGGATTTTTCTTGGAATAGAACGATTCCAAGCAAGAATGATTCCGCCTATGTTACTTGGTTTGTTCATGGACAACCCCAGGTAAAATTAATGAAGGCAAAAGTCCCGGTTGCTACTACTTCCACGAATCCATCAACTGAGGTTATGGATTTTAGCGGTGTAAGTG
>JBAQSX010000123.1:0-1758 GCA_049296695.1 Methylococcaceae bacterium
GGCGTTTAAGGCGAGCGGCTCTGATACGCGCGTGTTATCTATTAACGTTCGTGCCGCCGCCTTAACTTGGTGTTGGGCGTTTTAGTAAAACGAAACAAAAGCCTATAGGTTTGTTTCGTTGTCTCGTTTCGCTAAAGTAGAATGATTGAGAACATTTGGATTTGATTATGACTAAACGAATCGATTGGGATGATGTAGGACGGTCACAACGCGCACAAAAGCACGGAACTCAATCTGCTTATGATGAATTACCCCCTGTAGGCTCATATGCCGATAAAGTACGTTCTTCAGAAGAAAAGTGGACTGTTGTCGCGCAAAAAAAATCTGCGAAACAGAAAACAAAACCAACAATTAATGAAAGGTTACAGCAACTTCACCAAGCACTTGAGGAACTTGCTGTTATATTCATCGAATCTGAACAAAAAAATATTGAACATCAACATTGTATATTATCGAGAATGCAAAGTACGCTTAGCTCCATGCTTAAAATAGATTCATCAATCTTAAAGAAGTTAGATAGTTCGATTGCACAGCGACAACTTAAAGCATTTGTTGGAGAATTAGTTGATATTGAAGACAAAGAATTATGGCAATATCACGTCGGCGATTATCGTTTAATTATTAATATAAAAAATCAAGACGTTGTTATTTTTGCCGCAGCCCGTTTTGGTTTTTTTATACGAAATTCAGGGTTGTTAGTGTGGTGTTTGAGCAGGGGATTTTGTGAGCCAAAATTATTGCGGCTTCGATATTGAAGTCGGAAAGGATTATGAATATGTTGAATGATGAAGACCTTAATTTACTTGCTCAGTATGTGCGTTCCATATTTTGTATTAATAAAAAATATAAAGATAATAAAACTCCAGAATTTATAGGCAGTGGCTTTTTGTTAAAAGAGCAAGACAATCTTTATCTCATTACTGCCGCTCATGTTGTGGATCATTACGAAGTAGAACATTCTCTACTTTTAGATGGCGATAATGGGCATTTAGTAGCAATATCTGGTAACTCAATTTGTTCGCCTTTGGAAAACATTGAACGTAAATATGACAAGATTGACATATCAGTCGTAAAGTTGAGCGATGAAACGCAAGCAAAACTGCAATCGACAAAATTTTTCGAGTTAAAACATTTAGATGTTATTGACGAACATGACCCAAAACTTGGATATTGTGTTGTGGGAATTCCAAATAATAGAGGGAATGAACGCATTAATAGAAACGAAGAGTTTATATCGCCAGACCCATATAGTTTTTATGCTGAGGAATCAAATTTAGAGACTTATGAAAAAATGGGAGTAACTAAATCAACAAATTTGATATTACGTTTTAATTCTAAAAAAGTATGTTCACGAGAAGACGAAAAGAGGGTTGCACCATCATTGCGCGGGCTTAGTGGCGCACCTGTTTTTGGCTTTAAAAATAAAAGCGAATCAGAAATAGAGGTAGAGCCAGTTCCATTTATTGTTGCTGTATTAATCGAACATCATCAGAAGGGAATAAATGCCGTTTTAACAACTAAAATTTGTAAAGCATTATCTTTAAAAAATGAATTTCACATGGGACAACCGCAAAGCCGCCAGCAATGAGAAAAAACACAGTATCACTTATCAATAGCCCAACAAGGCGTTTAAGGCGAGCGGCTCTGATACGCGCGTGTTATCTATTAACGTTCGTGCCGCCGCCTTAACTTGGTGTTGGGCTTTCTTTATTATTGGTAGTTTTAATTTTCGGCTAAAGTTTAATTAATTTGTTATTT
>JBAQSX010000124.1:0-19116 GCA_049296695.1 Methylococcaceae bacterium
CGATGTCATTCCAGCAGGGATGCTGGAATCCAGTTACAGGGATGTATTTATAACAATTACCATCCGTGGTTTCTGGATTTCGGCATCCATGCCGTTGGACGTTCCTACTCTTTTGAAGCACTACCAATATTATCAATTAATTAGTTTTAAGTTTCTTTTTATAAACAAAATTCACTAGCCATCTTTCTTAGTCAATAATGATTCCTAATTTTAAGCAAAAAACCAAAAAACAATTACCACTAAAATGGCTATTAATTGTTCCTTTCGTGCTACAAATCATCGGTGCAGTGGGTTTGGTAGGTTATTTATCCTATCGCAGTGGACAAGAATCGGTTAATCAATTAACCACCCAATTACGCAATGAAATAACTACCCGAGTTGTACAGTATTTAGATAATTATTTAAACACGCCTGTATTAATTAATAAGTTAGCATTAGATGCAGTGCGCTTGGCTTATATAAATTTTAATAATACTGAGCAATTAGAAAGCTATATTTATGCACAGCTTCAACAATTTCCCAATGTTGGGCATATTATGATAGGTACTGAGCAACGCGTTTTAAGAATTGCTAATCGTAATCATATTCCAAGTTTATTAAAATCAAGCCCCAACAATCCAGCAGAAATTAATGAATATCAAGTTAATGTTTCAGGACAGCCTACAAAACTTATTGATAGTTTTACTTTAAAACCTGCCAACGTTCAAGAACGTCCTTGGTATAAAGCCGCCGTTATCGCAGAAAAAACCTGTCGCGTACCTATTTTTGTTATTGCCAATAAAAGAGACTTTTCTATTAATGTTAGCTCGCCTATTTACGCGCCTAAATCGCATCAATTATTAGGTGTGATTTCAGCCTCTTCAGAATTATCATTTTTTCGGCAATTTTTAGAAAATCTACATATTGGTAAAACAGGACGCGTTTTTATTATTGAACATAATGGCTTATTAGTAGGTAGTTCAACAAAACAAGCAACTTATGTTAAACACCCTGATTTAGAAAGAATTAAAGCGATTGATGCTGATGATGTTTTAATTAAAAAAACCACTGAGCATTTATTAACAACATTTAATAGTTTTGATATTAATGAATCGCTACAATTAGATTTTAACAGTGATAATGCGCGTAATTTTGTACAGGTTACCCCCTATAACGACACCTTAGGCTTGAATTGGTTAATTATTACAGTCATTCCTGAAGCTGACTTTATGGCAGAAATTAATAATAATGTGCGTATTACATTTTTTCTTTGTTTATTGACCTTATTAGTAGCGATTAGTTTTGGCATTATCAGCTCTAATTTAATTAGTAAACCCATACGCCGTTTAAGCAAAGCCAGTAGCGATATTGCTAAAGGCAATTTAAATCAAGTTATTGCTATTGACGGCATTGCCGAATTAAATACGCTAGCGGGTTCTTTTAATCTTATGGCTGGGCAATTAAAAGATGCTTTTGAAAACTTGGAAACTAAAGTTGAGCAAAGAACCCAAGAACTCGCCATTGCCAAAGATAAAGCCGAGGTTGCCAATAAAGCCAAAAGTAGTTTTATTGCCAATATGAGCCACGAATTACGCTCGCCGTTAAATGCCATTATTGGTTTTTCACAAGTAATGTTACGCACTAAAAACCTACCTACTGAGCAGTATGAAAATGCGGGGATTATTCATCGCAGTGGTGAATATTTATTAACTTTAATTAATAACGTCTTGGATTTTTCAAAAATAGAAGCGGGTAAAACCAGCTTAAATAAAACTGATTTTGATTTATATCAGTTAGTAGATGATTTAGAAGATATGCTACATTTACGCGCTTATAATACAGGCTTGAATTTAATTTTTGATAAAGATCAACAGTTGCCACGTTATCTTTATGGTGATGGGGTAAAATTACGCCAAGTGTTATTAAATTTATTAGGAAACGCCCTTAAATTTACTCATCAAGGTCAAATTATTTTAAATGTTAAGTTAATAAAACTTAATCATAAAAAAGATAATTGCCTTTTAAATTTTAGTATTTGTGACACTGGTGTGGGTATTGCCAAAAACGAATTAAATAAATTATTTGAAGCCTTTAGTCAAACCCATTCTGGGATTGAGTCTCAAGAAGGAACAGGCTTGGGGCTAGTGATTAGTCGCCAATTTGTGCAGTTAATGGGCGGTGATATTAATGTGAATAGTGAAGTAGGTAAAGGTTCATCTTTTAGTTTTACTGTTGAATTACAATTAAGTAATAAAATAACTAAAGAAACGTTTATACCCGCGCAAATTTTAGCTTTAGCACCCAATCAAGCTATTTATAAAATTTTAGTAGTTGATGATAAAGCGATTAATCGTCAATTAATCTGTAAATTATTATCGCCTTTGGGTTTTGAAGTCAAACAAGCCGCTAATGGTAAAGAAGCTATTGAAATATGGGAATTATGGCAGCCCCATTTGATTTGGATGGATATGCGTATGCCTATAATGGATGGTTATGAGGCAACCCGTTATATTAAAGCCCAAGTAAAAGGTAGTGCTACTGCAATTATTGCTTTAACGGCGAGTGTTTTAGAAGAGGAAAAAGCCATTGTATTATCGGCAGGTTGTGATGATTTTGTGCGTAAGCCTTTTAAAGAAGCTATAATTTTTGAAACTTTACATAAACATTTGGGAATTGAATTTATTTATGAAAATAATAACAGTGCAAATAATTCTGAATTATTAGAAAAACCATTAAGCAGTGAAGATTTTAAAATTATGCCTAAAGAGTGGTTAATACAGTTATCAATAGCCGCTTTAGAAGCGAATTCTGAACAAGTATTATTATTAATTAATGATATTCCAAAAACAGAAACCGCCTTAATTAAAAAATTACATAAATTGCTTAAACAATTTCAATTTGAGCAGATTATTGATTTGATTGAACCACTTATTAGTGATAATAATTAAGTTTTAAAAACTCAGTTCTAATTTTACACCTAACATTTGTGGACTAGCAGGGGCGCAACGAGTATTACTGAGTTTAAAACTGCAATAATGAGTATCGCTGATATTATTAATAAAACCATAAATGCCATAATTATTTTTACTATAGCCGATACGAATATTGGCAGTTGAATAAGCATTTTGCGTCATAAGCGCGCTATTGGTTTCATCAAAAAAAGTTCTTCCTGTCCATAACCATTCCACTCTTGCAAAATAGTCCGCTGAATTTTTATAGTGCAAGGCAGTCGTTCCCGTAAAATCGGGAATAAAAGGCGTGTATTTACCTGAGTAATTAATACCTGTAATAGGATTAATATAGCGGTCAAATTGTGTATGGCTATAACCTATGGCAGTGTCTAGCCATAAATTCCTTATTAACTCGGCTTGTGATTCAATTTCAAAACCATAAGAATGTACTTTAGCGGCATTAATAATGGCGTAATCTACACTGGTAAAAAAACGTTCGACTTGATAATTATCTATAGCATAATAAAAACCCGCTAGATTTAATTTAAAGCGTTCCCTAAACCAGTTGGTTTTAATGCCCAGTTCATTATGCCATAGCGTTTCTTTGGCATAGTGCGTTAAGGTCTTATTGAGATTAGCTTGAGTAAAACCTGCGGGTTTATAGGATAAGCCTGTAGAGGTATAAAGTAATAAATTAGGCGAGACACTATAATCAATACCAAATTGTGGACTGACAAAAAAACCATCATTATTTTGTTGTAGTCCAATAATAGTATTATCAGTTGAAGTGCTAGTGTTTGCATCAATGCTATTGTTAATATAATCCATGCGTAAATCAAGATAAGGTTTTATTTTACTAAAACGCCGATAATTCAGTTTGGCAAATAAAGTATAGCCTTTCACTATTCGATTTTATAGTAAAGTATTGCGTCAATACCTGACAATAAAATCTATTATTCTTTTGCATAAAGCATAGAAAAACATAGTAATCTATAGAAAAGTATACTGTTTGAAAAGCGATGTTTTTTTGATAAAAACATCGCTTTTCAAACAATTTTAACGAAATACTTTTCTAAGGATTTGCGACAGAATATATATCTATTGCGATTTTCTCTACCATCACACTACCATCTGTCAAGATTATGGCAAAACCATTTCTCCCTTGACGTTTAACTTCGTACATGGCTTGATCGGCTGCTTTGTATAATTTTTCCAATGTTTGCTCAGCACCGCTCTCGATAGCAATGCCGATACTGACCCCTACTTGTACCTTTACGGTAGCACTAATCTGAATGGTTTTACTGATGGCGACGACAATATTTCTGGCAATTTGTTGAGCATATTCAGCGGATACACAGTTCACTAGGACAATGAGAAACTCGTCACCACCCAGCCGCGCAACGATATCGCTGGTACGCACGCACCCCTTAAAACGATGGGCAATTTCCACCAAAACCTGATCGCCCGCCTCATGTCCATAGGTGTCATTGACTTCTTTGAAATAATCTAAATCAAGCAATAATAACACTAGCTTGCCTGTGTTTGCGTTAACAGGCCTGTTTAGCTGACGCTCGGCGGCTTGCTTGCGGAGCAGGCCAGTTAGTGCATCATAGTCGGCTTCGTGGCGGACGTTGATCTCTTCGGCAATACGCTCAGTGATGTCATAGACCACGCCTTCAAAGATACCGCTGGTTTGTTGGGAAAGTAAGCAATGCACCCAAGCGTTCAGATTCTCCCCACAACTCTTTAAACGCAGGTCTTGAGCCACCGCTTGCGTCCATCTTTTGGCTTTACGCATGAGTTCACGCATTAGCTCTGGCTCGGCAAAAGCCAGTTCAGGAAAATCCTGCCCCAACAATTCGTTAGTCGATAAATTGGGCGATTTGATAACCCTGCCCAAGGTAGGATTTGCCGTTAATAGTTTGCCCGTTTCATCTAACAAAAAAATACCTGCACTGGTTGTTTCAAAGATATTGCGTAGTTGTTGCTCAATCAGCTCGATTTCTTCACGCAGACTATGCTCCGCTTTAAATTTTTCCTGCAAAGTTTCTAGCAAACCGTTAATGTCTTCGACTAATTGACCCAGTTCGTCATCCCGATTGTGTGGTAGGGGTTCTATGCGGTCTTGCTCACCCGCTTTGATAGCATGTAGCTTATCGGACACTTTCATTAAGGGAATTGACAGCGATGAGCGCACCATCAATAACACAATCAGCGCGGTCAATCCAATGAGTACCGACGAATTTAGCGCATTGAACATTGCGCTATGCCGTGCTTCCAAAAGGTTGTAGCGTGCTTCAGAAATAACGCTAAGATGACCGATGATTTCGTCGTCGCCAAAAGGGGAATGTAAAACACGGATGATTTCAGTTTGCTTGGGGACTTCGGTATTGCGGGTTTTGGTTAATTGAAGACCTTGGGTATTGCTCCACTGGGCTTGGTGAACAATGTCATTGCGTAGCAAACCTTTGAGGACATCCTCACCGATAGCACTACTGTTGGAATACGCTGCCACAGCGGCGGTGCTTTCTACCGTGTCCAATAGCTGCTCGATCATAAGCGCGGTTTTGTCATTGGATCGTTTAAGCTCAGTGATGAAGAATAGCCCTGAGGTAAATGTCGCAAGCAACAGTGCCGCCCAAAATACTGAGGTTGCTAATTTACGATAAAGATAGTGTTTTTTTGCTGTGCTCATTATTCCAATTGCAACAGGACACGGATGGTTTTATCTGCGTGTGTTTTGTCAATATAACCGATAGCACCTTCATTTTCGCGTACCGTCTGCAATACCGCCGCGTCATTGGGAAGTTGTTGCGGCGGTGAGGCTTGTCCTGTGAATAGAATTCTTGCCCAGTAGGCATTGATTTGTTCGACAGGGCGGTCGGTGAGTTTTTGGTAAAATTCAGCGCGTAAAGGTGATGCTTGGTCTATGGGCAGGGCGAACTTACCATTGGGAAACAGGCGGGTGCGACCTAAAAAAATATCTTGCACTTGCTTGGCAGTCAAGCTACTAACATCGTTTTTAATATGTACGATGATCGCCAACTCGGCTTGTGCTGGGGCTATGAAAAAAACCAAAAAGAGTACGATGAGCAAATTTTTCATAATTAAAACACAAAATCCATACCCAATGACCAGACATTAACCGTGTCGGGTGTTGCACCTGATACGGGTGCTAGCCACAATGACGTACCGTTACTGCCCAGCCAATAATGACTCCATTGTGTTTTAAGGGCGATATGCTCGTTAATATCCCAGCGCAGACCTAAAGAGACTGATTTTTCATTCACGCCGTTGGGATTGAGTAGTTGGTCGGCGGCCGTTCGTAACTCCATTACCTCAGGGACGGGTACGAGTGGATTAAAAAGTCTGATTTGCTTGTTGAGTGTTTTTGAGATACCAAGCAGCGAATATAAGGTCACTTTCCCAAAACGTCTACCCACGCTGAGATAGCCGCTGGCTATATTAGGATAAGTGCTTAGGGTGGTATCGATATAAGAGGCTTCCATCTGTGTTAGCCAGTGACCGTTATCATAGCTCAAACTGATAGAGCTGAAATGAACGTGCTTGTCTTTAGTGGCGATTTGTGGAATAAGAGCTTGCGCCCCCGGCCAAACTACGTTAATTGCCGCGCCATTAAGCGCGTCTAATACAGGTTGCAACGGTGCGGATTCAAAATTATTCTGTGCATAGATGTAACCGAGGCGAGCATTCCAGTTGCCGACTTCATAAGCAAGTTTGCCACCCACAACAGTAAAACCCTGATCCACTGCACTTGAGCCATTAGGGACTTGAATGAAACTATAGCCACCATAAGCTTTGATGGTTAGTATCCCCTCAGCAACCGTAAATTTTTTCGCTATGTCCATGCCATCAAAGTGGTAGACGGGTAAACCACTGTAAAACTCATGGGGTGGACGTATCCATAGATAAGCATAGCCAACATTACGGTATTCCGAAAGCATAAACACATCAAAACCCAATCGTCCTGCCCTGATGTCCAAATCATCTCTAGGTCGCCAGCGCAGAAAAGCCCAATCAAGATTCTGCTCGCCAAAATCACCCGCATGATTGCGTGCCACCCATTGCACTGCTACATGCCACGATTTATTAATTTCCGCATCAAGCTGTAGTCCCAGCCTAGAATCGTTGTCAAATCCCCAGTTATTGGTCACGCCAGGGTACTGTGTAATGTCACGCCGAAAACCAAGCTGGTCGGTATCCGTGCCGCTAAGACCCAACGTGCCAAAACCTTTAATGCTGAAATCGGGATAAGTGTCTTTAGCAAACGCCGTTAGCGTATTTAAAAATAAGAGCGCAATCGTCAGTAAGAGGGTGATTTGTTTCATAGTGTTATGTCGTTAAGGCGAGAGTAACAATAAATGGTAACATTCAAGACATATCGCCATTAATCGCCTGTTTTTACGGTTTGCGTCCAACAACTACGCTAAACCTTCGATGGGTACTCCGCCACCGAGCTTCATTTTTTCAACAAAGCACGTGGTACGCTTTAATAGAATCTCTTTTACCTTTTGGTAGAGTGTAAATCGATTAATTTCCTTGTCATTGTCACGAGCAAGGATAGTTTGTGCCGCGTTATAATCCGCTTGAATCATTGCACCCACTGCCCCCCGTATAACGAATAAAGCAATCACCTTTTCGAGTACCGAGTAATGTACCCGTCAGATAATCCACTTGCGAAGTGTAAGCTGGATTGACAATCTTTAATACTGAACCTGTGCGCTGGGCTATTTCAACTAATGCCTGATGTATTTCACCTCTGCACCAAGCCAATAATCTTCTATTGGTATTTTTACCCAAATTTTTATTGGTAAACTTAACTGATAAATCTTCACAAACCACAGTACCGTAATTGGCAAATAGCTTTTTAACATCACAACGAATGATTGATTTTAACTGAACTTGGGTTTTATGGGTTTGTTTTATTAATTTTTTACGACCTAAATTATTTTTTAATATCTTTTCATTACCTGTTTTTTTATAAAGTGCATGTAGCTTATTTCTATTTTGCATTTTAGCTTTTAGCCAATCCGATTGTTTTGCAATTATTTTATTTATATCTACACCATACTTTTTATTATCTGAACTATATAAAACTTCAGAATAACCTTTGTCAACGCCAATACGCTTAGAATTATTGTTTTCAGTGATTTCTTTTTTAATGGGATAATGCAGTTTAATACTGCCATTTTCATGAAAAATAATAGTCGCATAACCTGTTATATTAACTTTACCTGTTTTAAAGCATAAGGTTATCTTTTCGTAACGATTGTTTTTACCTTCAATGGATAATCCATTAAAGACCACTTCTGTTATTCGATTTTTACGATTAAATACTGCACCGTTTTTATGACATAATACAATCTGATTATTAACGTAAGTATGTCCACGATTCGCTGAATTTCTTATCCAACAATGTAAAACATTATTAGTTTGATAATTTAATATTTTCAAATTATTACAATATTCTATGCGTGTATTTTTATCTGAATATCTTGCATAGATTTTTCTAAAAACTTTTTCACGCATTGCCGCATGGGTCATTTGTATGTCATCTATAACTTGCGATGCTGTTTTATCCCAGTTTTTAAAATCTAATTGATAATATTCAGGTGGATTAGTTAGTTTAAATGTTTTCAATACATCATTTGTTTTAACTCCCCACGCTTGAATACCACCAAACTTATTCCAACAATTTTTGCGTACTCCCTCGCTTTTTGTATTTCTAGTGCAGAATTATTATTCGCAATACCTGCTATGTTAGTGACGGTATAGGTTTTCATGTAACAGATGTTTTGTTTGAGTATGTTTAAGGTGATTTGTTACTGTTCAATGGCATCTAATTATTTGGACGCTATTCTCTACTAATAAGTTATATACTACCATATTTAATTTTGATTTAATGTATTATAATTACCCCATATTCCATTGACTTAAAGGCATGGGAATTCTTGATTCAAATCAGAGGCTGGCATATATCACTATTAGCTGCTGATTTCTATCGCTGACCGCATTGCAACACGGTTCACTTCACAAACTAGCTTCCAAAAGTCCTTGGGTTAATAGTTACGAATTCCATAGAAAAGCATACCTTTGGCGATGTTCATCTAAACACTTCAATCCAAACTGCTATCTTACACATCCACTGTTCGCAAACTCATTGCTAACATTCAATGCTTGATACACCAAGCAGTTGTGATACTTTGCTCAGCTCAAGCCGATAGTGCTTTATATAGAGCGAAGCTACAAGGCCGTAATTGTTGCTATAGTGCGAGCCATTCTTAATACGGCAATGCTATTGATAATTGGGCGAGTAATGGCTCAAATGATATGATTGTCACAATCGTAAAACCGACCGAGTGCCAGACTATTTTAAACTTCTTGAAAAAAATTATTCAGCCCAATAAAGCCACAGGCAAAGTCGCTGATGTCATAACGCCTGTGGGTGCGACTATTACCCCGCGTTCAGAGCATTGTATTTCACGCAACCAAATCAGTGATAACGCTTTGAAAGTGTTGTATCGGCTACACAAAGAAGGCTTTGATGCCTATCTGGTTGGCGGTTGTGTGCGTGATTTATTACTGGGGCGTGAGCCTAAAGATTTCGATGTGGTCACTAATGCTGACCCTGAACAAATTAAAAAAATCTTTCGCAATTGCCGTTTAATTGGGCGTAGGTTTCGCTTAGCCCATGTGCATTTTGGCTTGGAAGTCATTGAAGTGGCGACCTTTCGCGGCGCGGGACTGGCTGAAAATGACGAGCAGGTACTAAACAAAGAAGGGCGGTTGCTACGCGATAACGTCTATGGCACCATAGAAGAAGATGTTTGGCGACGCGATTTTACCGTTAATGCCTTGTATTACAACATTAAAGACTTTTCGGTAGTCGATTATGTACAGGGTATGACCGACCATAAATCTGCAACTTTGCGTTTAATTGGCAATCCTGAAGTGCGTTTTCGTGAAGACCCTGTGCGTTTATTACGCGCAGTGCGTTTTGCGGTGAAATTAGGTTTTACTCTGCATGAAGACTGTGTTGCCGCCATGCACAATTCTGCCGAATTATTGGCAAGCATTCCGCCAGCGCGACTTTATGATGAAAGTTTAAAATTATTTATGTCAGGTTATGCTTTGCAAACCTTTGAAATGCTTCGTCATTACGGCTTATTTCAAATGTTATTTCCTGACACGGAAAGCAGTCTTGCCAGTGAAGATGATCATTTTCCGCGCATGTTATTGATTCGCGCTTTGGAAAATTCAGATAAACGCACCGCTGAAGGCAAAACCGTTACCGCTTATTTTCTATTTGCCGCGTTTTTGTGGTATCCCATGTTGCAATTAAGCCAAGCTAAAATCAATGCAGGAATGCTTGAATTTACCGCTTATCAGCAAGCCATTGAAGAGATTATTAGCCGCCAAGTACGTTGTACTGCCTTGCCGCGTCATATTACTTTGGCCATGCGTGAAGTGTGGAGTTTGCAACCCAAATTTAATGCTCGCGTGGGCGCGAAACCAAGCCGTTTAATTACCCATCCGCGTTTTAGAGCCGCTTACGATTTTCTGTTATTACGCGCTGATACAGGTGGCGTGGACAAAGAATTAGCGCAGTGGTGGACGACTTATCAAGCCGCCTCTGAGACCGAGCAACGGCGCATGACCCAACCGCCGCGCAACACCATCAAAAAGAAACGCAAATATCAGCGCAAAAAACCCAGTAATGCTTCTGCTAAGCCCACAAAGACCGATTTAACTTGATGAATGCTTCGACTAACAAAACTGTCACCGCTTACCTAGGTTTAGGAAGTAATCTTAAAAACCCTCAGGCGCAAGTGCAAAAGGCGCGTCAAGCCATTGCCAGCCAGCCCTTTATTGAAGAACTCGCTTTTTCTAGTCTTTATCAAAGTAGCCCTTTAGGGCCTAAAGACCAGCCTGACTATATCAATGCGGTCATGGCAATAAGCACTCGCCTTAGTCCATTAGAACTACTGCGCCTTATGCAGTCTATTGAAAATCAACAAGGCAGAGTACGCACCCGCCGCTGGGGGGCGCGTACTTTAGACATAGACTTACTGCTTTATGGTGAGCAAGTTATCAATTTATCTGAATTGATTTTGCCGCATGTGGGCATTGCACAACGCGCCTTTGTGTTATATCCCTTGCATGAAATCGCGCCTACGCTACAGCTACCCTCGCTTGGCAGTCTTAACACCTTGCTAGAAAACTGTGATGCCACAGGTCTACAGCGTTTAGATTGATTGCCACACGTTTCTATTGGATAAAAACTCATGAACAACACCGTAAAATGCTTATCCATCAATGACCTTACGGCAATGAAACTGCGCAGCGAAAAAATTAGCTGTCTGACCGCTTATGATGCCAGTTTTAGTACCTTAATTGACAATGCTGGTATTGATGTCATGTTGGTTGGCGACTCCTTGGGCATGATTGTTCAAGGTCATAAAACCACCTTGCCCGTGAGCATTAACGACATGATTTATCATAGCCGTTGTGTGAGTAGAGCCAGAAAACGCGCTTTTGTGATTGCCGACCTACCTTTTATGAGCTACATCACGCCGTTAATGGCGGCGAAAAATGCCGCTAAACTCATGCAAAAAGGTGGCGCACAAATGGTCAAACTCGAAGGCGCGAAAGTCGATGTAGTGAGTTTCTTAGTCGAACACGGCATCCCCGTGTGTGGACATTTAGGACTATTACCCCAGCACATCAATAAACTAGGCGGTTATAAAGTCCAAGGCATAGAACCCGACAGCGCGGCAACCATTATGGCAGACGCTTTGCAACTGCAACTCGCTGGCGCGGGAATGTTGGTTTTAGAATGCGTCCCTGCACGTTTGGCAAAAGAAATTACTGCGCAACTGAGCATCCCTGTGATTGGCATCGGCGCGGGGATTCATTGTGATGGGCAGATACTAGTTGTTTATGACATGCTTAGTATTAGCGGCGGCAAACGACCGCGTTTTTCCAAAGATTTTATGATCGAAGCCACTAGCATAGAAGCCGCCATTGCCGCCTATCACCAAGCCGTTAAACAAAGCGAATTTCCTAACGATGAACATAGTTTCTGAAATTATTCCACTGCGTCAACACATCCATAACTGGCGCGTTAATGCCGAGCGCATTGCTTTTGTACCCACGATGGGCAATTTGCATGAGGGTCATCTTAAATTAGTCAGCGAGGCGCAAGCACACGCTGAGCGCGTGGTAGTGAGTATTTTTGTCAATCCTACTCAATTTAGCGCGGGTGAAGATTTTGATAATTATCCCCGCACCCAAGCCGCCGACCATGCCAAATTAAAAGCAATGGGCGTTGATTTAGTGTTTCAACCCGAAATCGATGAACTCTACGCCCCCGATGCCAAAACCTTTGTCAGTGTTAAAGATATTTCAACCCTGCATTGCGGCGCGTTTCGCCAAGGGCATTTTGATGGTGTAGCAACGGTTGTTTGTAAATTATTTAATTTAGTACAGCCCGATATTGCTTTATTGGGTTTAAAAGATTTTCAACAACTCGCCATTATTCGTTTAATGGTGCGTGATTTATTAATCCCTGTTGAAATTATTGCCGTAGATACTGTGCGTGAAAGCAATGGACTTGCCATGAGTTCGCGTAATGGTTATTTATCAGCAGAAGAAAAACAAATCGCGCCTGTGTTATATCAAACGCTTTGCAAAGCAAAAGAAGCAGTATTACTAGGTGATAATTATCGTGAAATAGAACAACAAGCGATTATGCAATTACAACAAGCAGGTTTTGTAGTGGATTATTTTACGATTAGCTGTTATCAAGATTTAAGCCTTGCGAATAACGAGGATAATCATTTAATTATTTTAACAGCGGCGCGTTTAGGCAAAACCCGTTTAATTGATAATATTGCGGTGCAAAAATAAAGTTAATAACAAAACTTTCGGAGTTCAAACCTAGGTTTGAATTCCAAATAAAAACAGAATCAGGATTTTCAAGATTCACAGGATTTATCCTGTAATCTTGAAAATCCTATAAATCCTGATTCAGATAATAAAATAATTAATGCCAACCGCCATATTGCGTAGTGGGATCACCACGAAAACCTGTACTGGTTTTATTCGCGTCAGGTACATGCACAGTATCTTCAGCGGCTCTGACCATATTAGTATGTGAATAGCCGCCTAAACGCTCAGCATTTTTAGCAATTGTTGTTGTTAAAGGACTAATATCATAATGCGTCACACTGGGATGAATAACGACCGCCATTAATGCTTGAGTATTATCTTTATCATCGGCACTAGGATAAAAATTCAATATCAAAGGTAATTCAGTATTGGCGGGAATAGTTATTTGATAATGATTACTGCCCGATAAAGTCGTTTGCGCAATAGTTTTATTGGATAAAGAACTCACTTGAACAGTTCCCGTTTTAATCGGTGCATGATTATTACTGACCGCGCCTTCTAATTGGGTTTCTTGGGTATATTTTTTAGTTATTTCTTGTTTAATTGACGGACTACTTTGTTCACACGCATTTAGGCCTAAAGCAACAATCAATAAACCCATTAGCCGATACGTCCTATAAAAATCCCTTGTCATAATTGCGCCTTATGTCGAGTAATAAATGACATAGATTACACCATTAACAATATTTTACCAGCTATAGGCACTGAAATTTTAGATATAGTTTTTCAATATTGTAGAGACGTTGCACCGCAACGTCTTTATAACGCATCTTAATTGAACGCCCTATATTCTCATTAATAATAACCCATAAAAAAATGGGCTTGATAAATCAAGCCCATTGTCGATTAGTATTTAACGGCTTATTCTATTAAGGTAATAATACCGCACTGTCTAAATGCGTAGTAGCATTTAATTTATCATCAAAACCATAGGTATTTAAATAAACTTTACCACTTTGACGAATACCAATTCTTGCCCATGAATACATACGATCAGAAGGCTTACCTGTATCCACTGACGATTCAAAAGGTGAACCACCCGCACCGACTAATACTTGATAAGCAGAGCCTGCTTGATTAAAACCATCGATTTTTTGTAAATTATAAGTATGCTCATGACCACAAAAATAAGTGGCGTGATAGTTATGGCGGGTAAAAACATTTTATTGTAAATCACTCTAGTTCTCCAGTTTTTAGATATTTATTGCAACCAATTACCTTAGCTAAATATTATGACTGCTTGATTACGGTAGATAGCATTTATAAAAACAGATTGTTTACAAAAAATAATTATACTAATACAAGTCTATATTATTTAAGAAATGAGTCCTATAATATAATTTCTAGGGTAGTGCTTCAAAAGAGTAGGTTTTAACAAAACGCCATTTTAGCTGGAGTTCAAACCTTGGTTTGAACTCCTAAAGGTTTAATATTAACTAGCCTACTTTTTTGATGCACTACCATTTCTAGTAACTACCTAGCTTGTTTTAGTTATTCTATTGTCTGAATCAGGATTTTCTATGGTGATAGGATTTTCAGGATAAATCCTGTGAATCTTATAATCTTGTAAATCCTGATTCAGACACAAGCAAACTAGGTAGTTACAAATTCTAAACAATCGATTAGTTATCTAAATGACAATCTATCCTACTAATAACGCCGCTATTCTTTGCGTTACTAAACTATTATTTCAACCCATATAATTATGAAACATAAACTCTCTTTTTTAGACCAATACTTAACCTTGTGGATAGTTTTAGCCATGCTCATTGGCGTGACTACGGGTTATTTACTGCCGCAAAGCCAAAATTTTATTAATCAATTTCAAATGGGCACAACTAATATCCCGATTGCTATTGGCTTAATTTTAATGATGTATCCACCATTGGCAAAAGTGCGTTATGAAGAATTAGGACGCGTTTTTAAAAATACTAAATTACTAGGCTTATCTTTAGTACAAAACTGGTTATTAGGCCCAGTGTTAATGTTTGCTTTAGCCTTATTATTTTTAGCCGATAAACAAGAGTATATGATAGGCTTGATTTTAATTGGTTTGGCGCGTTGCATTGCTATGGTGATTGTGTGGAATGAATTAGCCGAAGGCGATACTGATTATTGCGCGGGATTAGTGGCGTTAAATTCAATTTTTCAAATATTATTATTTTCAGTGTATGCGTATATTTTTATTACCGTAATGCCTAGCTGGTTTAATATACAGGGCGCGGTAGTGAATATCAGTATTGCCGATATTGCGCAAAGTGTCGCCATTTATTTAGGGATTCCTTTTTTTGCGGGTATGCTAACGCGATTTATAGGTTTAAAACTCAAAGGTAAACATTGGTATGAAACTCAGTTTATTCCTAAAATAAGCCCTATTACCTTAATTGCTTTATTGCTCACTATTATGGTTATGTTTTCTTTAAAAGGTGATAGAATTATTGAATTACCTTTTGATGTATTACGCATTGCTTTACCACTGTGTATTTATTTTGTGATTATGTTTTTTGTATCATTTGCCTTATCTAAAAAAATGGGCGCGAATTATCAGCAAGCAGTCACTTTAAGTTTTACTGCGGCTTCAAATAATTTTGAATTAGCCATAGCGGTGGCGATTGCGGTATTTGGTATTAATTCAGGTGAGGCCTTTGCGGCAGTGATTGGGCCATTAGTTGAAGTACCTGTATTAATTGCTTTGGTTAATGTCGCTTTTTGGATTAAAGCGCGGTATTTTATTTAACTCAAGTTACGCAAAAATAATAAAACTTGTTTCACAAGGACTGGCAGTGCTTTAAGCACTGCCAGTCCTAAACTCTGCGTAACTTCAGTTAGTTATTTAAGACGTTGCGGTGCAACGTCTCTACAGAATGATTATTTTTAATTAAAGAACTATTATGTTTAAAACCCTATTATTAATTAGCACTTTATTATTATCGGCGTGTGGTTATCATCTGCGCGGCTCTGCTGAATTACCCAAAGAACTCAATAGTATTTATTTATCGGGGGAAACCGCGTCGCTACGCGAACAATTTGATAAAACTCTACAATTATCCGCAGGACAATTACTAGACACGCCTAGTGCAAATAGTTTGAGCATTCATATTGTCAAAGAAGATATGCAACGCCGCGTATTATCGTTAAGCTCTCGCGGTAGAGCTAATGAATTTGAATTGGTGTATCGTTTAAATTATGATTTAACTAATGCTGATAATAAAGCCGTATTAAAAAATCAACCCATTGAAATTCGACGCGAGTATTTTAATAATCAGCAAGATATTTTAGCAAAAGATAATGAAGAAAATGTGATTCGTAATGAAATGTATCAACAAGCCGTGCAGACAATTATTAATCGGGCGCGTAATGTATTAGTGGCAAAACCTTAAAGTATTATGCAGCTCAAATACGAACAACTCAGTTCACAATTAAACAAAGGCTTTGCACCTGTGTATTTTTTTACAGGTGATGAACCTTTGCAATTAAATGAATTAGCCGATGCGGTGCGTAAACAGGCAAGAGCTAATGAATATAATGCCCGCGAAGTTTTTTCAGTTGAAACTAATTTTGAATGGCATCGCTTAACAGAATCCGCTAATGAATTATCCTTATTTTCGGATAAAAAAATTATTGAATTACGTTTGCCTACTGCGACATTTGGCGCAGAGGGTGCAAAGGTAATCACAAGCTATTGTGAACGTTTACCGCAAGATACTTTATTAATAATAACAGCGGCTAAATTAACTAAAGAATCGTTAAAAACAAAATGGTTTCAAGCCATCGATAAAGTGGGTATTGTCATTCAAGTGTGGGCATTAGAAGGCGCGGATTTAATTCGCTGGTTACAACAGCGGTGTTTGCAACGTGGTTTAATTATTGAAAATGACGGCTTGCGTTTATTGGCCAGTCGCATTGAAGGTAATTTACTCGCAGCAGCGCAAGAAATTGAAAAACTTTATGTGTTATATGGCGCGGGTACTATCAGTAGTAGTCAAATTAATGAAGTGGTGGCTGATAGTTCGCGTTATGATGTCTTTAAATTAGTTGATTGTTTATTTATGGGCAATATTAAACGCATTATTAAAGTATTATTTGCCCTGCAAGTAGAAGGTACTGCCGCGCCTGTAGTTTTATGGGCATTAAGCAGAGAAGCGCGTAACTTAATTAAAATAAAAACGGCATTGGCTTTAGGTCAAAATCGTGATGCGGTATTTAGAAATCATCAAATCTGGGATAAAAAAAAGCAAGTAATTAATGAGGCTTTAACACGAATTTCGGATAAAAATCTCAATCAAGTTTTAATATTATCGGCAAAAGCCGACCGTCAAATTAAAGGTCAACAAAGTGGTGATGCGTGGGAAACTTTGCTTGCTATTTGTTTATTATTTACCTCTGTTGCTGCACTGCGTAATGAGTGATTTAATTTACGCAAATTCAATTAATAGATTTAGCAATCTAATCAATTAAAGTAAAAAGGCTATTAAAGTTTTAATAGCCTTTTTTTTAGCCATCAAATAATTATTAAAACGCTTTGTTGTTGATAATAAGGCAAGAGTTTTAATGTGATAAATTAACATTCACGCAATAATTGTCTAGTCACGCGCTTTGCGATTACAAAGTTTGCAGGACTAGTTTGTTATTTTATTTTTACGCGTCTATTATTTGTTATATAAAATAAGCCATTAGCTATTATATAAACACTGGCATGGTCTCTGCTTTATATTAAATTAAGCAGGAGGCAATTGGATGATTTTAAGAGTGTAACAAAGGGTGTTTTATTGCATAAAAATAGGATTATTTAAGTTAGTAGCGGAGAAAGCCGATGACATCGGAAAAAATGCTAGGAGGACAAAAACAACGTATCGATATGCAAAGGTCGTTTTCTAAGCAAATATACCGTGAAAGTGGGCGTGTGTATTTACATCAATATTTAGATGTTGTTGATACAGAAAATAATAAGTTTTTGGGTTATTTAAGTGATTTTTCTACTGATGGACTAATGTTTATTAGCCAGCAATTGATTGCACTACATTTATTAAAAACTATTGATATACAAAACCATTTTGGTGATAATCAATTTACTATTCAGGCGCGAATAGAAACACTCTGGATTAAACCCAATATTAATCCTGTTTTATATTGTATAGGTTGTCGATTTTTTAGTATTGATACTTATAATCGAAAATTATTAAGGCAAGCGGGCTTGGCTTTTGGCTTTGCTAAAAATATAGAAATTCGTAGAGAAAGTCATTAAGTAATAAGTCCGCTTAATGAATAGATAATGAGATTTGCTTTAACTTACAGTATTTATTAATAGTATTGTAATTAATCTTATGCCTTGGACTGTTTTTATTAATTTTAATTGAGGTTTGAACAATGAGTGCTAAAAATTTAAGTGCGGCTGGTATTGATGATGACGATTCAATGATGGATGACGAATCCGAACATGGTGGTATGGGTGATGATAACCATAATGATGACGGAAGCTTTGACGATCATATTTTTGATGGTGGCAGTGGTAGCGATCATATTATTGGTGGCGGAGGTGATGACCATTACACCGGTGGTTTAGGTAGTGATCATATTGATGGCGGTGAGGGGGATGATTCAGAAGACGGCGGTGACGGCGATGATTTTCTCAATGGTGGTTTTGGTCAAGACCATTTAGCAGGCGGTTTTGGAAAAGATAATTTGGACGGCGGTGAGGGCAATGATGACTTAGACGGCGGCGATAATGATGATTTTCTGCATGGTGGATTTGGCAACGATCACTTGCTCGGTGGCTTTGGTCATGATGACCTCGAAGGTGATGATGGTGATGATTCTTTAGAAGGCGGTGATGGTAACGATACTGTCAATGGCGGTATTGGTAAAGATTCATTAAATGGCGGTAATGGCAATGATTTAATCACAGGCGGTGATGGTAATGATTGGCTAAATGGTGGCAATGATAACGACACTATTACCTCAGGAACAGGCTCGGATTTTATTGATGGTGGCTTAGGTAATGACAAGATTACAGGCGGCACAGATACTATCGGCGATAACTTAACAGGTGGCGTGGGTAATGACACTGTAACAGGCGGTATCAGCAATGACACTATCAGTTCAGGAACAGGTGCGGATTTTATTGATGGTGGCTCAGGTAATGACAAAATCACAGGCGGCACAGATACTATCGGCGATAACTTAGCGGGTGGTATTGGTAACGATACTGTAACAG
>JBAQSX010000125.1:0-1587 GCA_049296695.1 Methylococcaceae bacterium
GGCAAAGCCTGACCTCCATTATTAATTACTTTTCTCAGCGACTACAACAATAGATACCCCAAACGCTAAAGAAAATTTAGGCATTAAATAACGTTCAAAAGCAAAAATATTTAATAAACAGTTATTGACTATAGCAGAAGGCATACTCACATCTGTGCCTTCTTTTTTGGCAAGTAATTTATTTAAAAACCGCACTGTTGCAATCACAGGAAATAAAAAACTATTAAAATAAGAGGCATAGTTTATTTTAAAGCCCGCATTTTCTAATAACTTTACTAATTGGCTTTTTAAATAACGTCTTTTATGATTCACCGCCTCATCGTGACTGCTCCATAAAAACATATAAGCAGGTACAGTGATTAATAAAATACCTTTTTCATTCAATTTAAGATGCACTTGTTGCAAAGTTGCTAATTCATCATCAATATGCTCCAATACATCGAGCATACAAATTAAATCAAAGTTTTCTTTAAAAGCAATCGGCTCAGGTAAAACCCCTTGTATAACCGTACCAATACCGCGCGTTTTTGCCATATCACAAGCATCATTATCAAATTCCATTGCATAAAGATTACCGTATTGGGCTAATAATTGAAAATTACCACCCGTGCCGCAACCTAGTTCTAAGATATTGGCGTTTGTTTGTTTAAAAAAAGAATTTAATAGTTTTTCTAATATATGTCGCCGCGCCACAAACCACCAATGATTATCTTCATACTGATACATTTCTAAATAGGCTTGTTTTTGCATGGTGATTCTCTAAGGCTTAAGGATTTACAATTAAGTTTTATATTTTTATTAAATAACTCAAGTTAAGCAAATAACTTGCGTATCCACGAAAAGCACGAAAGACACAAAAAATTAACTAATTAAAAAAGTTCTTCTTTTTCGTGCTTTTTGTGTTTTTCGTGGAAAAAATTAAAATAATAATACTTAAATTATGACAGATAAAAACAGCAGGCAATAAAAAAGGCTTTAGTTGTATAAACAACTAAAGCCTTTTTAATCTTTGGTACCGAGAGTCGGAATCGAACCGACACGATGTCACCATCACCGGATTTTGAATCCGGCGCGTCTACCAGTTCCGCCATCCCGGCAAAGAGCGAGTATTATAAGCAGACTTTATTAAAAATGCTAGCATCTTTTACATTGTATTGCTTGAGTTTAAGCTGATATTATCTATCATCATGAATTTACTATTATTCTTTATTATAGAAAAACACAAAACTGATGAAAAAAAGTGATTTTAATTATGAACTGCCCGCGCAGTTAATCGCCCAACAACCCCTAGCTGAGCGTTCAGCGAGTCGTTTATTGTGTATGAATCGCCATACAGGGCAGTTGCAAGATAAGCATTTTGTTGATTTTATTGATTTATTACAGCCCAATGATTTATTAGTCTTTAACGACACCAAAGTGATTCCCGCACGTTTATTTGGGCATAAACTCAGTGGCGGCAAAGTTGAAATTTTAATTGAACGCATCACCGATGACCGCCACGCCATTGCCCACGTTAAAGCCAGTAAAGCCTTAAAAGCAGGTGGCATTATCAATTTAGGCAAAAACTATTACTGCACCGTGCAAGGC
>JBAQSX010000126.1:0-35383 GCA_049296695.1 Methylococcaceae bacterium
AGGATTTACAGGATTTACAGGATTTACAGGATTTACAGGATTTACAGGATTTACAGGATTTACAGGATTTACAGGATTTACAGGATTTACAGGATTTACAGGATTTACAGGATTTACAGGATTTCAAGATTCACAGGATTTATCCTGTAGTCTTATAATCATAGAAAATCCTGATTCAGACAAAAAAGTGATAAGTATTAAACTAAAGTAGTTACGATATTCTTATGCTTAATAGTTTATTTATTAAGTATTTATTTTTTGAAAATATTCAACAGTTTTCAGGTTCGCCATTATAATACGTCTTTCCAATTATAACATCAGCATTCCTTGTGTAAGACTGGCTATTATTATGCAAAATAAAATTCGTATCATCGGTGGTCTGTGGCGTAGCAGGCAATTACGCTTTATTGAAACGCCGCATTTAAGACCCACTCCTGCGCGTGTTCGCGAAACTTTATTTAATTGGTTGCAATATGATGTAATCGGTAGTCGTTGTTTAGATTTATATGCGGGTAGTGGGGCATTGAGTTTTGAAGCGGCTTCGCGGGGCGCGAAATATATTATTCAAGTTGAAAATAATCCCATTGCTTGCAGGGCTTTAAAAGAGAATGCCTTAGCCTTAAAAGCTGAGCAAATAAAAATTATTCAAAGTGATGCTTTTGAATATTTAGCAACTAATGCTGAATTATTTGATTTAGTTTTTCTTGACCCGCCTTTTGGACACAATATCGCGCCGCAAACTTGCCAGTGGTTAGAAGATAAAGGTTGGCTGGCTACTAATGCTAAAATTTATGTGGAAACTGAGGCAAGTTTAGAATTGACGGGCTTGCCTGATAATTGGCAGTTATTAAAACGAAAAACCGCAGGTGAAGTGGCTTATGCTTTATTTGAGCGAGTTTAAATAAGCTTTGTTCTTAAAATCTCATTTTGCAATATCCATTCTTCAAAATCACAAACGATAAGTTATTTTATAACAATAGCTTATCGTTTATTCTAAAATTGCAAGCTTACGCTATTACGCAATTTTCTTGCAAATATCTCAAAATGAGTTATTATTTACCTCGTGACAGAGTGATAAGTTTTGTATCGCTACGCACAATAATAAATAACGCCATTAATAACGTTATTTTTATTTAATCAACTTAACTATTTGAGAGAGAATATATCAATGCCCCTGTTTTTATTTAAATTTCAAAAAATTCCAATTATTTCCGAATCGTTAAGGAGATGTAATGCGTGTTATTTCAGACAAAGCCCTAAGAGACTTTTATAATCTATATCCTTTATCTAAATCTTCATTAAAAAAATGGTATACGTTAGTTAGCAAAACTAATTTTTCTAATTTTAATGAATTAAGAAGTGTTTTTCCAAGTGCTGATATAGTTAAAAATGAGAAAGGTCATACTTTAACCATTTTTAACATACATGGTAATAAATTTCGTTTGATAGCACTTATTGATTATGAAGATAAAATAATTCATATTCGTCATGTATTAACACATAACGAATACGATAAAGAAAAATGGAAAAAATAATCTAGTTTTAAAGGTTATTAGTTGAGCATTGATTAACACAACTAATAAGCAAAGGAGTTATACAATGAATAATGCACTACGCGTTATTGAGCAAAACTGGCAACCTATAGCACCCTTGCTATCTATTCCGTCCACAGAAGATGCTTATCAAAAGCTAGTAGACTTATTAAATGAATTACTCGATGAAGTAGGTGATAATAAACAACACCCTTTATCTTCATTATTGCGTGTTGTAGGAATATTAGTTTCAAATTATGAACAAGAACATTATCCTGTTACTTATTCAAGTCCACAAGAAGTATTAGAATACTTAATGGAAGAACATAATTTAAAACAAAGTGATTTACCCGAAATTGGTAGTCAAGGTGTGGTTTCAGAAATACTACGCGGTAAACGGGAATTAAATAAACGTCAAATTCAAGCGTTATCAGTACGTTTTAATATTTCACCTGAAGTATTTTTTTAATGAATGGCTAATAAAAAAGGGCGATAGTATCGCCCTTTTTTTATCAGCTTGTGTATTAATCAATGCACATTCAAATAACTCTCTCGAATCTCTTTTATTTCTAAAGCGAGTTCTCGGCGCATTCTAAAATCGCGTTTAGAATGGGCAATGCTATAGGGAATATGTGGATTGCGTTCATATTTAATAGCAGTGCGAATAATCCCTATCCATTGTCTATCATTATCTTCGGTTTCTTTAAAACGATTCCGAATACATTCTAATTCTTGATGGCAATAAGTAATAAAACCCGCCGCATAAAACACGCTATTTTTTAAATAATCTTGCAACGCCGCTAAATCACCATTAATTTCATTCACCACTTGCTCAAAACTCACAGGTTCGGGCAAACGTTCAATTTCTTCGGCATTAGGATTTAATAAATCACTCGCCACAGAAGCGGCGACTTCTTGCATAGTGTTTTTATTGCGTTGCCGTGGATTATTATTAGCAGGATTATTAGGGTCTATTACTGGGGTTAATTCATTAGCAATAATGGTTTTAACTGCATTACGTCCCGCTTTTACTAAAGCAGGTTCATTTTTTAATACTGCCCAAGAGCCATAACGCAAATAATGGGTTAATCCGCCTTCACGTTTAGTTTTATCAATACCTTGATAAAAAGCTTCTAAGGTTTTAATTTCTGCACTGCGTTCTTTTAATAAACGCTCCCGCGCTTGCAGGGGTTTTGCAATAAATGCCTCAACGGCAACTCGTCCAAAACGCAAAAATAACACTTGAAAACCGTGTCTAATTCTTGCCTGTTCAATAGTTTCATCACTGTGCGAATGTAATAAAGTGCGGCGCACGTCTTCGGTTTGCCAGAGTAATTCTTGGGCTTTATAAACAATAGAATCAATTAAAGCTTGCAAGGCTTGGGCTAATTGGTCGGTTAATTCCGTTTCAAATTTCTTTTGAATTTCTCTAAATAACTCTTCACGAATTTTATAATTACCTTCTCTAGCGTCTGGCATTGAAATTGAACCACCTGAGGTATAAATGCGTTTTAATTCGTCAGGCTGAGCAGTAATTAAATTTGATAATAAAGTTTCTATTTTCTCATCGTAAGCATTTCTTAAAGCCGCTAATTCACTGTGTTCTGAACCCAAAGCATCGGCTTCTTTGCGCCCTTGAATGACTTCGGCATACCAGACATCAAAATCGCGTTTAATGCGTTGCCATTCTCTGCCCCACCATTGATTAAAGTCTTTACCTAATAAATCGTCTTCTTGAATTTCACTATAATCAACTTTGCCATATAAAGGTTCGAGTTTTTGTAAGATGTCATTGGCACATTGACGTAGGTTTTGTACTAATGCGTCACAACGTTTTTGCAATACAAAAGCGCGTTCATTATCAATATAATAATTCACCGCTTCTTTTAAAGGCGCGATACCGTCAGTAATACCTAGTTTTTTTAATTTGTTTTTATCATCGGCACTTTTAGAACGGCGTAAAGTATCATCACTGGGAATACCAAATTCCACTAAATGCGAACGCGCACACACGGGTAATAATCTGCGTTCAGGCACGGTGGGCCAATAATTACGATGTTTAGCCAAGGTATCTTTAAAATCAATTGGGTCATCTAAAGCATCGGCTTGCGTTAATACTACAAATACTTTATCGGCGACGCGCAGACTGGGGTCTTCGGCATCGGCAACTAATAACATATCGCGCTCAGGCCCTGTAATAGAGGGCTGTTTCATTTCTTTGGCATAAATAATCGCGTCGCATTGACGTAATCGTTCTATTGCCTGTTCTGCGTGCATTAAAATACCCGAATTAAATCCCGGTACGTCATGAAAAATAATATCTCTATCACTACGCAATCTAACGGTTTTTAATTGAATGCGTTTAATGGCGAGCGATTGCGCTCTATTTTTAAAGACCGCTGATTGTAATTGCTCGCTAATTTCACTTATATCAATAAAACTTTGATTAAAACCATGCTTTTGTCGTGCAAAATCATAAATAGCATCAAGGTTTTTTTCAGTATCATCAAAATCTTCTTGGATTTCTTTTTTTTCTTTATCGCTGAGCGTTAAACTAATTAATGCGTCACCGCGTTGGCGTTGCAGTTTATTAATTTCGTCTTTGCTGTAATATTGAATAGAGAGTAATTGGTCATGTTCGGTTTGTGCTGACCATATTTCAGTGCTGGTAAACGTGCAACGCTCTCTTGCTGAAGGTAATATCTCTTGTCCTAGCCACGCATTTAATAAGGCACTTTTACCCGCTTTTTCTAAACCTATGACTGCTACTTCAAAGCGATTAGCGCGTAATCTATCTAATTGACGATTTAAACGCGCATAATCACTATTAAGCTTTTGAGTTAGTTCTTCATGAATATCAATTTCGGTTTTATTAACTAATGTTATTAATTTGTCTGCTAATACCGAGGTTTTTTCTAATCGGGTTAATTGTTGGGCGCAAGTTTCTAACCAAGTAGCCATTTGTGTGTCCAGTATTTAAGTTGGGTAAATAATTTTAATTTATTTGTAATTACTTAGCTTATGTCTGAATCAGGATTTTCAGGATTAAAAGATTAACAAGATTTATCCTGAAAATCCTTTAATCTTAAAAATCCTGATTCAGACAATAGAATAATTAAAATGCACTAAGTAGTTACATTTATTTACTAAATTTTTGCTTAATAACTAATCATCGCTTTTCGTAGAGACGTTGCAGTCAACGTCTCTACAATTTAAATATTTAATATCTTTTCAGATAAAGATAAGGTGGGCATTGCCCACCTTATCTTTATTTATTACCGTCGATTAAATAAATCAATTAAATGTTTTAATCGCTCAGTACGTTCATCAGATAATTGTGACCATTGAAACCGCCAATTCCAATTAGCGACTGTAGTTCCGGGGATATTCATGCGATGCTCTGCGCCTAATTCTAAAATATCTTGCATAGGAATAATGGCTAAATTAGCAACTGACGCTAAAGCGGCTTGAATTAAGGCGCAATGCAAGCTGGCATTGGGATTGCCTAAATAATCGTAGATATGTTGTTTCTGCTCGTCATTTAAAGTATTAATCCAGCCCACTGTGGTATCGTTATCATGTGTACCAGTATAAACGACACAATTCTTAGTATAGTTATTGGGCAGATAAGGGTTATCGGCATCACCACCAAAAGCGAATTGCAATATTTTCATACCGGGCAAGTTAAATTCATCTCTTAATTGAGTGACTTCATCGGTAATAATGCCTAAATCTTCGGCTACTAATGCCACATCACCTAATTCTTCTTGAATAGCTTTTAATAGTGCTTTTCCAGGTGCTTTTTCCCAATGACCATTAATGGCAGTGGGTTCATGGGCGGGTATTTCCCACGCGGCTTCTAAACCTCTGAAATGGTCAATGCGTAATATATCAAACCACACCATTTGAGTTTGCAAACGCTCTATCCACCAGTTAAAGCCCGTCTTTTTTAAATACTGCCAGTTATAATGCGGATTACCCCAACGTTGTCCATATTCAGAGAAATAATCAGGTGGCACGCCTGCCACTACTGACATTTCACCATTATCATTTAATTTAAAGACTTCACGATTCGCCCAAACATCAGAACTATCATAAGAGACAAAAATGGGAATATCACCGAATAATAAAACGCCATTATCATTAGCGTATTTTTTTAATTCTAACCATTGCGTAAAGAAAACATATTGTTCAAATTGAATGGCATTAATAGCTTGTTTTAATCGTTGCTTGGTTTCTTTTAAGGTTTTGCTATCACGTTCTTTATAGGCTTGCGGCCAGCAATTCCAGCATTGCAAATTAAATTCTTTACGCAATACCATGAATAAAGCAAAGTCATCAAGCCAAAAAGCTTGGCTTTCACAAAAACTAGCAAAATCGTCGCGTTCTTGTTGATTAGCGCGTTCTAAAAAACCATGAAAGGCTTTTTCAACCACACAGCTTTTATTAAAAGCGGGGGTGCCTTTACAATCCGCACATTGTTCATCATTGCCTAGCCAACCACGATTCACTAACCAATCGCTGTTAATTAATTCGGGATTCCCTGCGTGGGCAGATAAGCATTGATAGGGTGATCTATCAGCGTGGGTCATACCCAGTGGCAAAGTTTGCCAAACACTAACCCCTGTATCGCGTAAAAAATTGACGAAATGATAGGCATCCGCGCCTAAATCGCCTTGAGGCTCGTTACTAGGTAACGAGGTGATGTGGAGCAGAATACCTGCGCGGCGTTTATTTAAAATGGCATTCACACTTTTTTTCCGTATTAATTAATTTGGATGTGATGATGAAAATAAACCACAAAGGAGATTAATAAGAAGCGAATGAATCCGCGTCTACAATTCCTTTGTGGTTTTTATATCGGTTTAAAATTACTGCTCTGTACCAAAACGCATCGTGCCACCCATTGCAGGCGCACCCGAACCTTGGGTAAACGATAAAGCTAAATAAGCAGGTGGTTCTTCACCTAATAAACGGTATAAATTAGCCAGATTTAAACGGTATTGGCGTTCAAAATTACTCACTGCTTCACCGGGATTATAATCACCAAACCACCAAAACCAATCCGAACCTTCACAAACGCCTAATTGTAATTGGGCGGCTTTTATTTGGGCTTCGCTTAAGCGTTTTGTTGCCATAGCTTTATCGTAAGCGACTTTAACATCACCTAACATATCCCAACCACGGTTTTTATCCGCGTCACCTATCCATGTTGAAAACGTACCATAAACCCAACTACCCGCCACTAATTTGGCTAAAGGTTTATTACCGACTTTATGTTTATATAAACATTCAGAGAAAGTCGTTAATTCAATCCTGGGATGATTAGCTAAGCGTTGATATAAGGTGCTTAAGAAATAATAACCATTATTGGGGAAATATTCCCACGCATTTTCACCATCCATAATAATAGAGACTACCGCATCGTCTGTTTCCACAGCGGCGATATTTTCTAAATGATGAATTAAATCCCCCACAGCATCATCAGCGTGCCATGTTGAATATTTAAAGCCAATTAAATCCGATAAACCATCATCACGGAAAAAACAATTAATATTGGTTTTATCTAATTTAAAAGGATGATGCACACTATTGGGTTTTTTATTTTCAGGCAAGTTTAAACTGTTATGTAATACTGAACCACCACTAGCCGCCCAATCAAAACCAAAATCGCCGAGTATTTTTAACGTTTCTTCGCTAATACTGCCTTCTGAGGGCCAACAGCCTTTGGGTTTAAAACCAAAGAAACGTTTAAAAGTTTGCATGCCTTTTTCTAAATGCCATTGTACGCGCTCTGCACCACCCGGATAAGCGGCTAATTCAGGCAAAGGTGCATTGGGCATGGCTTCGTGAGTAGTTTTTATATCCAACAATAAAGGCATAATCGGATGCGCATAAGGAGTCACCGATAATTCAATTTGCCCTTTTCTGGCAAGGGCTTTATAACGGCAAATCACATTAGCTAATTGCTCACCGATAATTTCGACAATTTCAATTCTGTCATGCAATGAATAATCAACGCTTTTATCAATTAAACGTTTAACGCGATGATCGGTGAGTTTAATGGTTTCACCCATCCACGCTAGGTGATACCACACTAATATATCGCTAAGAAATTGTGAATTAATATAAGCTAAAGCATGAGGATGAATATCTAACCAATCTGCCATTTCTGCAAGTTTTTGAAAAGCAGGATAACGATTAACTTGTCTATCCCGATTAGCACGCAAACAGTCTTTTATTAATTTAGCGCGACTTTCTACATCAGCAGGAATACTAGGATTAACTAATGCTGCTAATAATGGATCGGTAATACTAATACGATCATGTAAATAACCGTGTACTTGTTGCGCATAATCTTCTATTTGTTCTAATAGAATCGGTGCGAAATTCACTACCGCTTTAGCATTAGGAATGGCTTCTAAATAAGCGACCATATCGACATAATCTTTAATGACATGTAAATACGTCCACGGTAATTTAAATTCACCTGTTTGCAAATCACGGTATTCGGGTTGGTGCATGTGCCAACATAACACCAGCTTTAATTTGTTTTTTTTATCTAACATAATGTAACCGTTGTCCTAACATATCGGGTGTGACTAAAACCACACCCCCCGCGCTTACATGGAAGCGTTTTTCATCTTCTGCTCTATTTTCACCAATAATCATGCCTTCGGGTATTTCACAGCCCCGCTCAATAATAGCTTTGGTAATACGGCAATGACGACCAATATTGACTTCAGGTAATACAATAGTGTCTTGAATGGTGCTATAGGAATTAACGCGTACATTAGTGAATAATAAAGAGTGACGTACTTTTGCCCCTGAAATAACGCATCCACCAGAGACCATTGAATCGACCGCCTGTCCTCTTCTATCATCATTATCAAACACAAATTTAGCAGGTGGGGTTTGCGCTTGATACGTCCAAATCGGCCATTTTTTATCATAAAGATTTAAATCGGGTTTTACGCCAATTAATTCCATATTAGCTGACCAATACGCGTCAATTGTACCCACATCGCGCCAATAACTTTGTTCACCGCTTTGCAAATCTAAAAAGGGATAAGCATTGACCACATATTTATCAATAACCGAGGGGATAATATCTTTACCAAAATCGTGAGTGGTATTTTTGGTATCGGCATCTTTGATTAATTGTTCAAATAAAAAGCCTGCATTAAAAATATAAATACCCATAGAAGCCAGTGCAGTATCAGTTCTGCCCGGCATAATGGGTGGATTGGCGGGTTTTTCAACAAAGGCTCGGACTCGACGATCCGTATCAACACCCATCACACCAAACGCGGTGGCTTCTTCTAAGGACACTTCAATACAGCCAATGGTCAAGTCGGCTTTTTTAGCAACGTGGTCAGCGAGCATTGCGCCATAATCCATTTTATAAATATGATCGCCTGCGAGGACTAAAATGTATTCGGGATTGCGTGAGCGCAAAATATCAATGTTTTGAAAGACCGCATCGGCTGTACCTTTGTACCACGAGTTTTCGTCATGGCGTTGTTGTGCGGGTAATAAATCCACATATTCACCGAACTCGCCGCGCAAAAAGCCCCAACCTTGTTGAATATGTCGAATTAAAGAATCAGCTTTATATTGGGTCAATACGCCGATTTTGCGTATGCCTGAATTCATACAATTAGATAGGGGAAAATCGATAATACGAAACTTGCCGCCAAAAGGAACTGCGGGTTTTGCCCGCCAATCGGTCATGTTCATCAAGCGCGAACCACGCCCACCGGCTAGGATTAACGCGATGGTATTTCGCGTGAGATAATTGACATTTTGACCGTGCTGTTGAGTGTTTGACGCTGACATATTTTCATCTCCGTAAGTGGAATAGATTCACTATTGTGGTGGTGTTTGATAACATTCACGCGGTCATTATTCTACTACATTGAGGCATAACAAAGTGAAAAAGCAAAAATCCACACCGCTGGACGCTGATTTCATCAAAATCAGAGAGGCCAAGCATCACGATCCTTTTTCAGTCTTAGGTCGGCATACTAAAAACGATCAAGATGTCATCAACGTTTATTTGCCTTATGCTGAGGCAGTTTGTTTTAGTCACGATCAAAAACCCTTGTCGCGTATTCCTGAAAGCGATTTTTTTAGCTACGCGCCAGCCATTAATGAAGAACTACCTCAGCATTATTCTTTATCATGGTTAGATAAAGATGGTCATTATCATACTCAGTACGATCCTTATACGTTTGCGCGGCAATTCCCCGAATTCGATCAGCATTTATTTGGTGAAGGTAAGCACTGGCATGTTTATCAAAAACTAGGGGCGCATCTGCATACAGCCGATGGTATTGAAGGGGTTTTATTTGCTGTTTGGGCACCCAATGCTGAACGCGTCAGTGTGGTGGGTGATTTCAATCGCTGGGATGGGCGTTGTCATCCGATGCGTAATTTAGGCGGCGGTGGTTTATGGGAATTATTTATTCCTGAACTGAGCGAAGGCTGTTTATATAAATTTGAATTACTCAATCGTCACAGTGGACAAATTCTAGTTAAAACAGACCCCTATGGTCAGCAATTTGAATTCCGTCCACAAACTTCATCAATAGTGGTCAAAGAAAAAAATTATAAATGGCAAGACCACGCATGGATGACGCGTAGAACCACACAACACGATTGGCTACACGCCCCCATGAGCATTTATGAAGTGCATTTAGGTTCATGGAAACGTGATCATTTAGGTAATTTTTTAAACTATCGTGAATTAGCAGTTGATTTAGTTAATTATGTAAAAAACCTAGGTTTTACTCATATTGAATTATTACCCGTCACCGAGCATCCTTTAGATGCCTCTTGGGGGTATCAAACCACAGGCTATTTTGCTCCTACTAGCCGTCACGGCACGCCTGACGATTTCCGCCATTTTGTCGATGTCTGTCACCAAAATAATATTGGCGTGATTTTAGACTGGGTTCCTGCGCATTTTCCCAAAGACAGTTTTGCCTTAGCCAAGTTTGATGGTAGTGCCTTATACGAACATGAAGACCCCCGCAAAGGTGAACACCGTGATTGGGGGACACTCATTTACAACTACGGACGCAATGAAGTGAAAAACTTCTTACTTGCCAGCGCGATTTTTTGGTTAGAAGAATTCCATCTCGATGGTTTGCGCGTCGACGCGGTGGCATCGATGTTGTACTTGGATTACTCGCGTAAAAAAGATGATTGGATTCCTAATCGTTACGGCGGTAATGAAAACCTAGAAGCGATTGATTTTCTGCGCGAACTCAACTCGGTCACTCACGACCAACACCCTGGCACCGTGATTATGGCAGAAGAATCTACCGCTTGGCCGCAAGTGACGCGTCCTACATGGCTGGGTGGTTTGGGATTTTCAATGAAATGGAATATGGGCTGGATGCACGACATGCTTGCTTATATGAAACAAGACCCGATTCATAGAATGCACCACCACGACCAATTAACCTTTGGTTTGCTCTATGCCTTTACGGAAAACTTTGTCTTACCATTTTCACATGATGAAGTCGTGCATGGTAAAGGTTCATTGGTGAATAAAATGCCGGGGGATGAATGGCAACGTTTTGCTAATCTACGCTTGTTATATACTTTTATGTATACCTACCCCGGGAAAAAATTATTATTCATGGGCTGTGAATTTGGACAAGGCACGGAATGGAATTTTAATAAAGCCTTGGATTGGTATGTAATCGATTACCCTCATCATCGTGGTATTCAAACCTTAGTTAAAGATTTAAATCATTTATATCGTGGACACTCCGCTTTATATCAACATGATTTTGATTATCAAGGTTTTGAATGGATTGATTGTCACGATGTACAACAATCGGTTATTAGTTATAAACGTAAACACGGCGATGAAGAATTAATTATCTTATTAAACTTTACCCCCGTGGTGCGTGAAAACTACCGTATTGGTGTTAGTCAAGAAGGCACTTATACCGAAATATTAAATTCGGATTCCTATTATTACGATGGGACTAATGTGGGCAATGGTTCAGTTATATCAGAACCGATTGAATGGATGAATCAAGCACATTCTATTAAAGTAACCTTGCCACCCTTAGCGGCGATTATTTTAAAACTATAAGCGTGATTTGCTAATATTAAAAAGCCTACTAGATTTTTAAAACCTAGTAGGCTTTTTTATGAAAATTGAATTATAAATAACACAGTTAATTATTACGCCTGTCAAAATCAAAATTTATAGGATTTTAGGCTAAACAGGATATTCATTTTGCTAAAAATAGGGGTAATTGTAGGGGCGAATTATATTCGCCCTTGTACAACGGCTTGTTATTAAGGGCAAATAGGATTCGCCCCTACATGGATAAACGTTGTGCAATTTTAGATAGTAATTAAATGATTTTGAAAACCCTGTAAGTCGTTACAAACAATCATTTATTCTTCGCAACATCTTTATATGATTTATTTATTATTTTCGCTATTTAATTTCAAACGCATTTGCTCTCTTCGTTCTTCCATTTGCAAATCCAATTCTTTTTCTTTTTTAAGATAAAGAAGTTCTTGTTCAGCAAGTTGTTTTTTATAAGCTAAATCAGCTTCTGCGCGTTGCGTTCGCTCTCTTAAATCTAAATTTTGTTCAATCAAAGCGGGTGCGGCAAGATAAACTATCACCATAATTGCACCTGCAATGCCAAGTGCTAAACCCCATCCTAAACCAATCTGTAAAATGCGTTTCATAGTATTTCCATTTAATAACAATCTATTGTCGACTTTTCGCCTAAATGAAAGCAAAAATTAAACAAGCGTTTTCACAGGCGGCAACCAGCTACGACAGTGTCGCTTACCTACAACGTAGCGTAGCTCAAGATTTATTGACAACTATCGCTCAAGAAAAATTAACAGGACTTATCTTAGACTTAGGTTGCGGTACGGGTTTTTTAAGCTGTGGCTTAATTGACGCGCCAGATAAATCATTACAACAATTAATTGCCGTAGATATTGCCGAGCCTATGCTACATATCAGTCGCGCTAAAGTAGAAAGTGGTAGCGATACTCTCAATTACGTTTGCGCCGATGCTGAAAAACTACCTTTTGCAGAGCAAAGTTTTGATGGCATTGTCTCTAATCTGGCTTTGCAATGGTGTATGCCCTTAAATACCGCCTTAAACGAATTGCATCGTGTGTTAAAGCCCAATAGAGTCTTAATTTTTTCTACCTTTGGCGCGCAGACATTGCAGGAATTAAAAACCGCGTGGGCATCTGTAGATAATCAAGCCCATGTTAATGAATTTTACACTGCTGAGCAGTTGCAACCATTATTAGCACAAGCGGGATTTACGAATATTGCACTCAGTAATCAAACTTATCTGTCGCGCTATGACAGCGTACTGAGTTTAATGCGCGAATTAAAACAACTAGGTGCGCATAGCGTTTTAGCACAACGTGAACAAGTCACCACGCGTAAAGCTTTACAAGCCATGCTTGCCGCTTATCCAACCGCAATCGATAACACTCAAATTCATGCTACTTTTGAAATTATTACGGTAATCGCCAGAGCTTAAATGATGCACTCAGCCTATTTTATTACAGGTACAGACACCGATGTCGGTAAGACATGGGCAACGCTTAGCTTAATGCACGCTATTAAACAACAAGGCAAAAGCGTGATTGGCATGAAACCCGTCGCCGCTGGCTGTGAATTATTAGCCAATGGCAGTCTACGCAACGCTGATGCCTTATTGTTGCAAACACACAGCTCAGTGCTAGTGGACTACGCTTTAATCAATCCCTACGCCTATCAATTACCACTATCGCCGCATTTAGCTGGCGCGACCAATCCAGTCAACTTAAGTTTTGTGCAACAACGTTTTAAACAATTACAAGACTTAGCTCAGGTAGTGCTTGTCGAAGGCGCGGGGGGCTGGTACAGTCCTGTCAATGCAACCCAAGCCAACAGTGATTTAGCTCAGCAACTTGGGCTACCCATAATTTTAGTGGTCGGGATAAAATTAGGTTGTATCAACCATGCGCGTTTAAGTTATCAAGCAATAAGCAGTTCAGGGTTACACTGTAGTGGTTGGATTGCCGTGTGTATTGATGAGAGCACACTTAGAAACGATGACATTATTAAGACGATTCAAAAACAACTCACAAGCCCTTTACTCGGTATTTTACCTTATGATAAAAATGCCGATTTTGCTGGTTTTGCCCGCTATTTAAATTTATAAAAATAAATTTATTGATTCATTAATCACTAAATTTATTTAATTTGCACAATAATTACGCCGCACACTTTTTACATTCACTTTGACTTAAGGTAATAACACTCATGCGCACACCCTTTTTAGTATTAAACACACTGGCTTTACTAGCTGTTTCTTTTTCAGCACTCGCCCAACCACTCGATAAAAACACCGCACCTAAAAAAGTGATGGACGAGTTTTATAAAAGACATGCTAACGCGTTGGATGTCAGCGTAGCAGTGGACAAACACTTTAATCAAGAAGTCATCGAAGTGTTTTATAAAGAAAACAAAGAAGAAAAAGAAAATCATGTTGATGTGTATCGCAGTAACGGTCATTTCTTTGTTAATGCTATGCGTATTCAAGCCATTAAAGATTCTAATTTAATGCCAGCGATTGCTAACGATAATTTAAAAGCGGCTTTTGCTGATTATGAAGTCAATGACGCGGTATTAATTCCCAATCCCAATGGCGCGGGTGAAGAATTTGATTTATTAATTAATAGTGCTAATACCTTATGGCATGTGGTTGTTGATCGTAAAGGTAATATAGCTTCTAAAGAAAGCGTTAAATAATTATTAACGAAGTAATAAAGCGCGTTACTACCATTAAAATTTGACAGAGAGGTTATAAATAATGGAAAGAGAAGAGGCGATGGCCTTCATGCTGAAATTATTAAAATGGATGCTTGATAAAGATGGCTCAGATTTATTTATTACCGCAGGTTTTCCACCCGCAGTAAAAATTAAAGGCAAAATGACCCCTGTCACCAAACAGCCATTAACGCCTAATGATTCAAAAGCTTTGACGCAATGTATTATGAACGATAAACAGCTCAAAACTTTTGAAGAAACGCAAGAATGTAATTTTGCGATTTCACCGCCCGGTTTATGCCGTTTTCGGGTTAATGCTTTTGTACAACAAGGCTGTCAAGCCTTAGTGATGCGCGTGATTGCCGCTGAAGTACCTAATTTTGATAAATTAAAACTGCCGCAAATATTAAAAGAAGTTATTTTAAATAAAAACGGTTTAGTTATTATGGTGGGCGGTACGGGTTCGGGTAAATCCACTTCAATGGCGGCAATGGTCGATCACCGTAATGCCACCACCTATGGGCATATTATTACCATTGAAGACCCTATTGAATATGTACATCCTCATAAAAACTGCATTATTACCCAACGCGAAGTCGGCGTAGATACCTTCTCATGGGAAGCGGCGTTGCATAATACCTTGCGCCAAGCCCCAGACGTGATTTTATTAGGTGAGATTCGTGACGCTGAAATTATGAATTTTGGGTTGGAATTTGCACAAACAGGGCATTTAGCAATGGCAACTTTACATGCCAATAATGCTAACCAAGCCATTGATCGGGTATTAGGTTTTTTCCCTTTAGAAGCGCAACCTAAATTAATGCAAGATATTGCTATGAATTTGCGCGCTATTATTTCACAGCGTTTAGTTAAAACTGTGGATGGCGGTCGGTGCGCGGCGATTGAAATCTTATTAAATACGCCGCTTATTCAAGATTTAATTGCCAAAGGTGAAGCTTTTGGTATTAAACCGATTATGAAAAAATCGCGTGAATTAGGGATGCAAACTTTCGATCAGGCCTTATTTGATTTATATACCGAAGGACGGATTTCTTATGAAGAGGCTTTGCGTAATGCCGATTCTGCTAATGAATTACGTCTGCAAATTAAATTAGCCGAAGGCGGCGATTTAGGGGGTAAAGGCGTGTTAGCCTTAAAAGAGGAAGAAGAGGGGAACTAATGGTAATAACAGCTTTATGTTGTAATTAGAGTAACTATTATGGATTTAACACCGTATTTAAAAGTTTTATTAGAGAAAAATGCCGAAAGCTTAATTTTTAAAACTGGTATGCCTATTAGTTTAAAAATAGCAGGTGAAGAAAAACCTTTAGGTAAAACTGAAACTACCGCTGCAATTGCTAAAGAAATTGCTTTTCAATTATTGGATGATGAACAGAAAAAACAATTAGTTCAAAATAAAAGTATTACTGTTGATTATAGGGATGCACAAGGTAATTTTACTGCGACTATTGGTGTAGAAGGCAGTGGTTTAAGCATTAGTATAAATCCAGTAAATATTGTCGCTATAGCTGTAAAAGAAACGCCCACAGTAGCTACTTCTGAAAATTCAGAAAACGAAGATGAAGATTTAATTTTTCATAGAACGCCTGAAAAAAAAGCTGAAGCCCCTAAACCACCGCCTGTCGCGCCCGATAATATTCAAGTATTAGGTCAAGCTCCCGATGGCGATTTAGATATTTTGCCTTATTTACGCAAGGTGATTGAATTAGATGGTTCGGATTTATTTTTAACCGTTGATTCCCCCGTTAAAGCCAAAGTACAAGGCGTGGCTATTAAACTCGATAATTTTTTATTAACCCCTGAATTAACCCAGTCTGCGGTATTTGGGATTATGGATGAAAAACAAATCGATGAATTTACTAAAACCCATGATTTAGATTTTGCCATTGCCATGCCTGACGGTAGTGCGCGTTTTCGAGCCAATGCTTTTTATCAGCGTAAAACCATTGCCTTAGTGATGCGTTTAATTCCCTCAGTGATTCCAACTGCTGAGCAATTAAATTTGCCTGATATATTGCTAGAAATGATTATGGCAAAACGGGGATTATTATTGATGGTGGGGGGGACTGGCTCGGGTAAATCGACCACACTAGCGGCGATGATTAATCACCGTAATGCCAATTCACCGGGGCATATATTAACCATTGAAGACCCTGTGGAATTTTCGCATCCCAATTTAATGTCAATTTTAAATCAACGCGAAGTGGGCGTGGATACTGTTTCTTATGCACGCGCCTTAAAAGCCAGCTTGCGTGAAGCCCCAGACGTTATTTTAATCGGTGAGATTCGAGATCGTGAGACGATGGAAGCCGCGTTAGAATTAGCCAATACAGGGCATTTATGTATCTCCACGCTACATGCCAATAACGCCAATCAGGCGATGGAACGCATTATTAATATGTTCCCACATGTGCAACATAAACAATTGTTTATGGATATTGCTACCAATTTACGCGGCGTGGTTTCACAACGTTTGATACCCGACGTGCGCGGCAAACGCGTGGCTGCTATTGAAGTGATGATAAACACCCCGCACATCGCCAATTTAATTTTAAAAGGTGACTTAACTGAAATTAAAGGCGCGATGACCACCAGCGGAAGCAAGGGCATGAAAACCTTTGATAATGCCTTGTATGATTTATACAAAGCAGGCAAAATCAGCTTAGAAGAAGCCTTGAAAAATGCCGATTCGCGCAATGATTTGGAAGCCAAACTCAATTTTGGCTAATACAAATCGATTGACTCACAGGGTTATCCCCCCTATAGTTTTGGTTTTTATATTTTTGGAGAAAGCATAATGAGCGCGTTAGTCCATCATGTTAGTGATAGTGAATTTGAAGACAAGGTTCTCAACGCAACAGCACCTGTATTAGTCGATTATTGGGCAGAATGGTGTGGGCCTTGCAAAATGATTGCCCCCGTTTTAGATGCCATTGCCGCCGAGTATGCGGGTAAATTGACCATCGTTAAATTAAATATTGATAACAATCCATTAACACCTTCAAAATACGGTGTGCGCGGTATTCCTACGCTAATGTTATTTAAAAATGGTGAAGTAGAAGCCACTAAAGTAGGTGCTTTATCCAAATCAGAACTCGCTAAATTTATTGATAGCAATTTATAATATATATTGCTATTTTACGAACCCGTTAATGAAAGTTTGGACGGGTTCGTATTCTTTACGTTATACTAGCCGTCATACGCAGTTTCTCGCGTAAATTCCGCATCATCATCCTTTTTAAGTATCACCCCCTTCAAATTTCCTAAATCCTTTCCCAGTTATTACCCATTCTTGCGGTAATTGCTTTTCTTTGAGTTATTCTTATTTATGAATCTTACCGAATTAAAATTAAAACAAATCAGCGAAGTTATCGATATTGCCGAATCTTTAGGCTTAGAAAACGTTGCACGGGCGCGTAAACAAGATTTAATTTTCGCCATTTTAAAAAAACAAGCAAAAGCAGGCGATGATATTTATGGTGATGGGGTATTAGAAATATTAACCGATGGTTTTGGATTTTTACGAACGCCGGGCTGTTCTTATTTAGCAGGTCCGGATGATATATATGTTTCTCCTAGTCAAATTCGCCGCTTTTCATTAAAAACAGGCGATACTATCAGCGGTAAAATTAGACCCCCTAAAGATAACGAACGTTATTTTGCTATGCTCAAAGTTGAACAAATCAATTTTGAAGCCCCCGAAAATACTAAAAATAAAATAAACTTTTCTAATTTAACCCCCTTATTTGCTAAACAGCGATTTACCTTAGAACAAGGTAATGGCACCAGCGAAGATTTAACAGGGCGTATCATTGATTTAATTGCCCCTATTGGTAAAGGACAACGCGGTTTAATTGTCTCGCCACCTAAAGCGGGTAAAACTATGATTTTACAAAGCCTCGCCCAAGCGATTGCCGATAAAAACCCCGAATGTTATTTAATTGTTTTATTAATAGACGAACGCCCAGAAGAAGTTACCGAAATGGAACGTTGCGTTAGAGGTGAGGTCATTTCGAGTACCTTTGACGAACCTGCCACGCGTCACGTTCAAGTGGCAGAAATGGTTATTGAAAAAGCCCGTCGCTTAGTTGAACATAAACATGACGTGGTGATTTTATTAGATTCTATTACCCGTTTAGCCCGCGCTTATAATACTGTTGTGCCTTCATCGGGTAAGATATTAACAGGCGGTGTGGACGCGAATGCTTTAGAAAAACCCAAACGCTTTTTTGGTGCGGCAAGAAATATAGAAGAAGGTGGTAGTTTAACCATTATTGCCACCGCTTTAGTGGATACTGGCTCGCGTATGGACGAGGTGATTTACGAAGAATTTAAAGGTACGGGTAATATGGAATTACACCTAGACCGTAAAATTGCTGAAAAAAGAATTTATCCCGCGATTAATATTAATCGTTCAGGGACACGCCGCGAAGAGTATTTAGTCGATCCCGATGAATTGCAAAAAACTTGGATTTTACGCAAAATTTTACAACCTATGGATGAAACAGCGGCATCAGAGTTTTTAATTGGTAAATTAAAAGACAGCAAAACCAACGCTGAATTTTTTGATTCCATGAAACGGTAAGTTATCAATAATAGCTAATAAAAAAGCTCTCTGGTTTTTAAAATCAGAGAGCTTTTTTTATGAAATAAATCTCTGTACATGACAAAAATTTGCTTTGAATAATAACAGTGATTAATTTGATTGCAGTAGTTAATAAACAGAAAAAAACAACAGCAAACTGTTTTTGAAGAATAAATAAAAAGCACAAAGAATAATTTACAAGCCTTGCAGAAATTTTATCCATAGCTATATACCCAAATTTTCTATAGTATAATTACTATCACTATTCTCTTTTAATCGCCAATAACTCTATGAATACTACAGTAATTAACGCATTGTTAGCGCAAGCCAATCAAATTATTTTAGGCAAAGAACATAAAGTCCGCTTAGCAGTTTGTTGCTTACTGGCTAAAGGGCATTTACTCATCGAAGATATTCCAGGCGTGGGTAAAACCACCTTAGCACATACCTTGGCAAAATTATTAGGTTTGCAATATCAGCGTATTCAATTTACTAGCGATATATTACCCGCCGATATTATCGGCACATCGATTTTTGATGCTAAAAACCAAAGCTTTAGTTTTCATGCAGGCGCGGTTTTTAATCAAATTGTATTAGCCGATGAAATTAATAGAGCCACGCCCAAAGCGCAAAGCGCATTACTTGAGGCTATGGAAGAATATCAAGTTACAGTTGAAGGCAAAACCTATCCGTTGCCACAACCTTTTTTTGTGATTGCCACTCAAAATCCCGCGCATCAAATTGGTACTTTTCCTTTGCCCGAATCGCAATTAGATCGGTTTTTAATGCGCATTGAATTGGGTTATCCCAATTATCGCGCTGAGCGTGAATTATTAATGGGACAAAATCGACATAGTTTAATTGCCTCATTACCTGTGCAATTATCACCTGAGCAATTACAAAATATGCAACACGCTGTCACAGAAGTTTATGCCTCTCCTGCTTTACTTGATTATTGCCAAGCCTTAATTAATTACACCAGAGAATCACCCGATTATCGTTGCGGACTTTCACCACGCGCAGGATTAGCTTTATTACGCGCCGCTAAAGCGTGGGCATTAATGGATGGGCGTGACGCGGTAATCCCTGAAGATATTCAAGCAGTATTAGCCGCTGTGGCAGGACATCGCTTGCAAGCAGGAGACACTAATTCTGAGGCGATAGTCGCGCCATTATTGGCAAAAGTACCTGTTTAATTACCATGACTATTCAACAACGTATTAAAAATAGCCGTTTTTTTATGGGTGAACAAGCTAACGATGCAGCAATTACTTTAACCCATAAACGGGTGTTTATTTTACCCACACAACGTGGTTTAGGGTTTTGCTTATTATTGCTATTACTATTATTAATCGCTTTTGTTTATAACAATAATTTAGCTTATTTATTAACCTTTTTATTAGCCAGCATTTTCTTTTTAACCATTATCCATACCGTGCGTTCTTTATTTGGTTTAATATTGCAACGCGGACAAAGTAAACCCGTATTTGCAGGGGAAGCCGCTGGTTTTGAAATTCATCTCACTAATCCAAGCTCTACTTATCGACATAATATTTTAATTAGCCTAGAAGATACGCAATCTTTAACTCTGAGCGCGCACAGCAAAAATCGAATAATATTACAATCATTAACCCATAAACGCGGTTGGCATGAGGCGGGTAAAGTGGTTATTTCTAGCACTTTTCCTTTAGGTTTATTTAGGGCGTGGTCGCCGTTGCGTTTTAATTTGAAAGTATTGGTCTATCCCAAACCTGCCAGTAAAGAAATCGCTTTTCCTGAATCGGATTCAGGTGATATTCAACAAGGTTTTACTAAAAAAGGTGTGGATGATTTTTATGGTTTGCAAGAATATCAAGTAGGGGATTCTATTAAACATATTCATTGGAAAGCTTTTGCTAAAGGACTAGGCGTTTTTAGTAAACAATTTAGTGGCACAAGTTCTAGTGAGATTTGGTTAGATTATGATTATGCCTTAGGTCATAATACTGAAGAGCGGCTTAGTCAATTATGCCGCTGGGTCATAGACGCAGAACGCTCAGGCATTCGTTATGGTTTTATATTACCCAATGTTAAATTAGCTCCTAATAATGGTTTAGAGCATTATCAAGCGTGTTTGCAAGCGTTGGCTTTGTTTTAATTTTATTTATCAACCTTATAATTAAAGAACATAAAGAACAGGCTTTTCTTAATTAGAAAGCTATGGTGAGTTTATCAATGTAGGGGCAAATTATATTTGCCCTTAATAACAAAATGTTGTGCAAGGGCGAATATGATTCGCCCCTACAATTATCCATACTTTTAGTAACTCATCGAATTGAACTGCGCAGAGTTTAGGACTGGCAATGCTTAAAGCACTGCCAGTCCTTGTGATAGCTGTCGGTTGCATCAGACTTATCAAGCCGCGTCATGCGCTACAAAACGCGCACTTTCTTCTGGGCTTCTGCCTAAGGCTTTGGCAAGCCAAGGTGGTGGCGCGGCAAACACCGCTTGAAATTCTTTTAATTGTTGCTCAGCATCAACTACATCGGGGACTTTAATCGGATAAATATCGGCGCGAATTACTTTAGCCGCCGCAGGGCCACCAATGGATTGCACAAACATAACGTGGCAATCTTTAACTAAATTGGCTCTAAATAAATTTTTATCTTCTGCGTTATCGGCTTCAATGGTGGAACGAATGCCAATTAAACGATGTTCGGTTTGAGAAAGTTGATACACTAAAAAGCGAATGCACGAACCAAAATGTCCATTCACCAATGTGCCGTTATTTGAACCGATTGCTACGCGAATGGAGTTGGGCAAATCGCCTTCTTTATAACTTTGTACTTGTGGCAAGTCTTCTTCACCTTCGCCCTCACCCCATAAATAACGCACTGCTAGCTTGATATTGGCAAGCCCTATATCAATATCTTCGCCGTCTTCTTCACCATCTAAACTACCAATACCTGTTTTAAGATTAGTCACAGTGACCGCTTTTAAACGCTCATCATTTAAAGGTGCGCCAACTCTATCATGCAGAATTTCGATTAACCGCGCGACGGTCATGTCGGGTAGTACGCGGGTGGCTAGTGCAATGCGTAAGGCAAGTTCTCGCGGTAATGCGTCCATAGTCGTCTCCGAATAGTAAAAAGGTAAATACATTTAAGCAGTAGCGTCCTGCTGTTGTTTTTGCCAATCGGCATAACCACCTGCTAGGCTGTACACATCTTGAAAGCCAAAATCAGTAAAAAATTCGGCAACGTGTTCGCTTGCATGTCCGTGATAGCAATAAATCAGTAAGGCGCGTTGTTTATCACCGCGTTTGACTAAGGATTGTTGTAACCCATCGTGCATGTGCAGGGCGTTATTAATATGCCCTGCTTTATAGGCGGCAACGTCACGACAATCTAAAATCATCGGGTCTTTGCTAGTGATAAGCTCTAAGGCTTCATTAGTAAAAATAGTTTTATGTTTCATAGGATTAATATCATCTCGTTCCCACGCGCTGACGTGGAAATGCGGTTAGGACGCGCCGCGTTTTACACCGCAAGCGCGGTGAAACTGTATTCCCACGCGGCGCGTAGGAACAAGACGAAGCGTTTAAGTTATTCTTCTGAGCCGTAGCATTTCTGATAATCAATGCACACCCCGCAAGACGGCGCGCGGCAGACAAACAGTCCTTCGGCTTCACATAATTGTTTATAAATAAATTTTTTCCATTTCATATCGTGGCTGTTTTTTTCTGCCAACTCAGGAAAGTTAAAACGCAATAATTCAGTCAATTGCGCCCTGTTCCACAAGCCTAAGTCTTGCCACAAATGATTATCACCCAAACACGCCGTCACAATAATGGCGGCTATGCTTTGCGTCTGCTGGTTATCTTCACGCGCATGACGCATTAATAACTGTTGCAAATCGTCTTTTTCCAACATGCGACTAAAATCAGCGGTTTTGCCTGTGGGCTTAAAATCGCTTAACGCGCTGTCTGGAAAATAAGTGTCTAATAAGTGTTGAAACGCCGCGCACGACAAACCCAAATAATCGGGCAACGCGCTTTTGCCCAACGCCCAGCTTGCCAAAATGCAAGCTAACCAGTCACGATTATGACAAGCTGTGCTATTGCCTAGCAGTTGCCAGTATAAAATTTCTCGATTATCAAGGTGTTGTCGTAGCACGGCGTTCATGATTAATACTCGACTAAAATGTCCTCATCACGGACTATCATCTGGCAAGCCAAACGCCAAGGTGATGGCAGATCGTCCACTATCATTTGTTCCATTTCTTCTTTGGTCAGTTTGCCTGATTCACGCAACACGGTTTTTTCTTTTTCGGTGAGTGGACCGCCCATGCGTTGCTGTTTTTTATCAGTACTGCTGACTTTAATTAAGCAAGTACCGCATTCGCCGTCTTCGCATTCAAATTTAATGGGGATTTTATTTTCCCGCGCTAATTTCAAAATGGTTTGGGTGTGACTACCTGCCACCGCATAAACAGTTTTGTCGCGGTATTCAGGGCTAGAAAAAGTAACTAATGCCATTGTGGTCTCCGTAGGTTGATGTTTTATGTGCGGGGCGACTTAAAAATCGCCCCTACAAGTTTTACACAGGTTTAACTGAAATTTCGCCGCCTAAAACTTGGGCTTGACAGGCTAAACGGTTGTGTTTACCCGCCATGTTTTCGCGCAAGATTTTGTCTTCTAATACCGAAGGTTCGCTTAAGTTATTCCAGCCTGAGGTGACTTTCATAATGCAAGTGCCGCAATCGCCTTCACGGCAACCGTAAGTAATCGCAGAACCCACTTTTTCAGAAATTTCAATAATACGCGTTCCTGCTGGCGCGGAAACGGTGACATTAATGTCTTCAAAGGTAATTGATGCTTTTGCCATGGTGTACTCCTGTTGTGTGTTAAAAATACCGACTGGTTTTACAGCGTGTTTGAGCTGTGCGATGGGCGCGTGATTGATAGAACCTTGAGGTTTATAAAAGCACGGCTCGTGCCAAGGTTTTTTTAGGGATAACACTTTGATTTATGATGTTATTGCAAACCATAACTGGGTAATTTGTCGTAAAGGTGACAAGTCGGTTTTTTGACTTTGTGGGATATAAAACAGAAATACTCAATATTTTATTGAGCCTTTAAATTGAGCCATTAAAATGATGGATAGTTTTAATGTTAAGGTGTTAATAATGGCAGTTTTATTTGATTGTAACTACCCAGCTTGTTTGTATCTGAATCAGAATTTTCTATGGTTATAGAATTACAGAATAAATCCTGTTAATTTTGTTAATTCTGTAAATCCTGATTCAGACAATAGAATAATTAAAACAAGCTAGGCAGTTAAAAATTTTAATTAATATCAAACCTTTTGGAATTTAAAGCTAAATTTGAATTCTAATTATGAGGGTTATGTCGTTAAAACTAACTCTTGTAATGCACTACCTATTTTACCCATCGGAGATACCAAAATGGCAAAGACAAAAATTACTTTAACTGCGGGTACAAATCCAACTGAAGGCGGCAATAACGGTTCTTATTTAATTTCTTTAAGCAAACCCGCACCAGTGGGTGGTTTAATTGTTAGATTTAATATGATAGGAAGCGCGAAATTTAACACCGATTACACCTTTAACGCGGGTACTAATATTAGCGCGGTAAACAACCACAGTTTTACTATTAGCGAAGGCGCGACCAATGCAACCTTAAACGTTATTGCCTTAACCGACAATAGCAAAGACCCCAATGAAACCGCTACATTAAATTTAAAAACAGGTAACGGTTACTCTCCGCTATTTGATGCCACCCGATTTACTAAAGTTGATTATTCAACGGGTTCACATCCTAATGCCGTTATCTGTGGTGATTTTAATCATGATGGCAAACTCGATTTAGCAGTAGCTAACGCTTCTAGTAATAGCGTTTCGGTATTATTGCGTAACGCAACTAATACAAGTTTTGATACTAAAGTAGATATTGCCACGGGTTCAAATCCTAATTCAATTAGTAGTGGTGATTTTAATCATGATGGTCAACTCGATTTAGCAGTAACTAACGCTTCTAGTAATAGCGTTTCGGTATTATTGCGTAACGCAAGCAATACCGGTTTTGATACTAAAGTAGATGTTGCCACGGGTTCAAATCCTAATTCAGTTAGTAGTGGCGATTTTAATAATGATGGCAAACTCGATTTAGCGGTAACTAATTTTAATAGTAATAGCGTTTCAGTATTATTGCGTAACGCAAGCAATACAGGTTTTGATACCAAAGTGGATGTTGCCACGGGTTTATATCCTATTTCAGTTAGCAGTGGCGATTTTAATAATGACGGTAAACTCGATTTAGCAGTGGCTAATAGCCATAGTCGTACCCTATCGGTATTATTGCGTAACGCAAACAATACCGCTTTTGATACTGAAATGGACGTTGCCACGGGTTTATATCCTCATTCAGTTATCTGTGGTGATTTTAATAATGACGGTAAACTCGATTTAGCGGTAGCTAATTGGCGTAGTAGTAGCGTTTCGGTATTATTGCGTAACGTAAGCAATACAGGTTTTAATACTAAAATCGACTATTACACGGGTTCACATCCTATTTCAGTGAGCAGTGGTGATTTTAATAATGATGGCAAACTCGATTTAGCGGTGTCTAGTAGCGGTAAGGTTTCAGTATTATTGCGTAATGCAGCTAATACAGGTTTTGATACCAAAGTGGATATTGCCTCGGATTTATATCCTATTTCAGTGAGCAGTGGTGACTTTAATAATAATGGCACACTCGATTTAGCAGTGGCTAATGGCAATAGCAATGCTGTTTCAGTTTTAATGAATATGTCGGGTAGTGCTACATTAACTATTAATAACGCCAACAGCCTACCCACAGGTGCGGTTATTATTACTGGCACAGCCATGCAAAAACAAACTTTAACCGCCAGTAATACTTTAATGGACGCAGATGGTTTTGGTGTAATTAAATATCAATGGTTAGCAGATGGTGTTGCTATTAGTAGCAATACTATTAAAAACACTTATAAACCCACTCAAAATGAAGTTGGTAAAACTATAACAGTAACAGCAAACTATACCGATAAACGCGGTAATGCTGAAGCTATCAGCAGTACTGCGACCACTAAAGTGATTAACGTTAATGATTTACCCACAGGTGCTGTCACTATTAGCGACAATACTCCTGAAGTTGGGCAACTATTAACCGTTAGTAATACCTTAGTGGATGCAGACGGTTTAGGCAAGATTCGTTACTCATGGTTAGTTGATAATCAAATAATTGGCAATGGTAATCAATATATTGTTGGTCAGAATGATGTATATAAAACAATTAAAGTTATTGCACATTATGTGGATAATTTTGCGACTACTGAAACAGTTAGTAGTGCTAATACACATAACGTTATAGTTACCAAAGCAATACATGGCACAGCAGGTGCAGATACACTTAATGGAAACTATGGCAATGATAGTATCAAAGGCTATAATGGTAATGATTTACTAAATGGTAGCAAAGGCAATGATTTATTAGATGGTGGTTATGGCAATGATAACCTAAACGGTGGTAATGGTAATGATTTATTAATTGGGGGAAATGGCAATGACAATCTTTTTGGTTATGAGGGTTCAGATACACTCGATGGCGGCGTTGGTACTGATAGATTAAGTGGTAGTTTTGGCAATGATACCTTTATCTTGAATAATCCATCCAATGGTATTGATAAAATTATTAGTTTTTCTGTTGTCGATGATACTATTCAATTAGCACTCAAAGTTTTCACAGCATTGCAAACTACGGGTGTACTCAATGGTGATAATTTTGTAATTGCCGCAAGCGCATTAGATAACAACGATTATATTATTTATAATAATACTACGGGCGCGTTGTTTTATGATGCCGATGGCAGTGGTGCAAATACCCCCATTCAAATTGCGACACTGGGCTTAAATTTAGCATTAACTCATGCAAATTTTGTTGTAATTTAATTCTATTTGCTAATAAGCAATTATTTTGGAGTTCAAACTTTAAGTTTGAACTCCATTTTTATTTAAAGCACTTTTAAAACTTTGGTAGTGTGAAGAGTCGAATAATAACAAGTATTAGGTGAAATATATTCTGAATTAGAAAATACAGTAAAGAATAGAACAAACTGAGTTGGTACACTGAAATATCAATGTGAAGAATGTTTCAGGCAATTTATTGAGAATCCTAAAGAAATAATAACGGTGTATGAAAAATAATTCATAAATAGACCATTACTTGAAAAATTATGCGAATACTAACAAAAAATATTAATGCTTCACTTCATTAATTGCACCAATCATATAAAGCGCGTGTTCTGGGGTATTTTTAAATTCATCGTTCAAAATCCGCTCACATCCCTCTAAAGTCTCTTTAAGACTGACTAATTTGCCTTGCAAACCTGTGAACTGTTCTGTTGTAAAAAAAGGCTGGGTTAAAAAACGTTCCAAACGCCGCGCCCTTGCTACGATATTACGGTCTTCTTGTGATAACTGCTCTAAACCAAGCATGGCAATAATATCTTTTAATTCGGTATATTGCGCTAAGGTACGCCGAATTTCTTGGGCGATTTGATAATGATGTTCGCCCACTACGCTAGTGGTCGCCATTTTAGAACTGGATTGCAAGGGGTCGATGGCAGGATAAAAGCCCTCACTGGCGCGTTTGCGTGACAATACAATCGATGCTGATAAATGCGAAAAAGTATGCACTGCCGCTGGGTCGGTAAAATCATCGGCGGGTACATAAACCGCTTGAATGGAAGTAATCGCGCCGCTGTCGGTGTTGGCAATACGTTCTTCAAGTTGTGAGAGTTCGGTTGCCATTGTCGGTTGATAACCCAAACGCGAAGGCATTTGTCCCATTAAACCCGATACTTCCATACCTGCTTGAATAAAACGAAAAATATTGTCGATAAGTAACAAGACATCGCGGTGCTGGTCGTCACGAAAATACTCAGCCATAGTGAGCGCGACATGACCGACTCGAAACCGACTCCCTGCGGGTTCGTTCATTTGTCCAAACACCATGACCATATCTTTTAAAACCCCAGCGGTTTTCATATCGCGGTAGAGTTCTTCACCTTCACGACACCGCTCACCAATGCCGCAAAAAATACTCACGCCTCTGTGATGCCCGACCATATTGTGAATCATTTCAGTGAGTAACACGGTTTTACCCACACCCGCGCCGCCAAATAAACCCGCTTTACCGCCGCGTTCAAGTGGCATTAACACATCAATGATTTTAATGCCTGTTTCAAAAATTTCTGATTGGGTTGAACGCCGCGCTAAAGCAGGTGGCGCGTTGTGAACACTGCGCCAGATAAGATTTTCAGCTTTTGGTTCACGGTCAATGGTATTGCCAAAAACATCAAACATCCGCGCTAAAATCGCCTCACCCACAGGGGCTTGCAAGGGCGCGCCTGTATCGATAACTGCCATGCCCCGTGCTAGTCCTTGAGTTGGCGTTAAGGCAATGCCACGCACTTTTTGAGCATCTAATTGGGCTAAGACTTCAATGGCGATTTCGTGGTTTTGACCTGCGTGTAATAAGTTATAAATCGCTGGCAATTGTTTGTTAAAACGCACATCGACCACACTGCCGCGCACTGAAACCACTGAGCCGATGTTTTGATGGGTCATTACGATAATTGATGGGTTAGTTTTAAGTATTTTTGATACAAGCTTTCTTTGTCTTCAACATAGCGCGGGTCTTTGTCAATGCACTCTACAGGGCAGACTTCAATACATTGCGGCTCACCGTGATGCCCTACGCATTCGGTACATAAGCTGGGGTCAATAATATAAATTTCTTCGCCTTGTGATATTGCGCCATTGGGGCATTCGGGTTCACATACATCACAGTTAATACATGCTTCTTTGATAATTAAAGCCATTGTGGTTATTTACTCCTGTTATTGATTGTTAAATTAAATGAAGATGTTTTTATTGTCTGAATCAGAATTGACAGAATTTTAAAATTTACAGAATTTATTTTGTAGTTGTTTAAATGAAGATTGAAAGATATTTAAGATAAAACGTAACTACCTAGCTTGCTTGTGTCTGAAGCAGAGTTTTATATGGTTATAGCATTACATAATAAATTCTGTTAATTCGGTAAATCCTGATTCAGATAATATAATAATTAAAACAAGCTAGGTAGTTATAAAACTTATTAAAAATAATTAGATGTAATGAAATAAATACTACCATTAAATATAGTGTTCATAATCATCAACATAATAAAAATCTAAATCAAATGATAAACCAAGTTGAGCGGCTTGCCGAATTTGTTCGCGGTCAAAATGAATACCATGCCCACTTGGTGGAAAATAACCTACGCATTGAAGAACAAGGTCGTAATCGAGCCAGAGCTTTCGTAGCGCATCTGCTTTAGTATGTAAACGTGAAAATAGATATTGAATGTGCATTTCAATTGGTTGAGTATCATCTAAACCGCTACTTAAACGCCAACTCATAAATTTAAATGGTTTATTGTTTCGAGGATTTATATCACCAATATTCCACGATTCGGAGGGTTTAATTTCTAAAATTTTAGTAATGTCTTCATGAGTTCCATGACCAGAAACATGAAAATAGGCGTATTGACGATTAGTAAGTGGTGGAGATGTCATAAAATTTAGCACTCTGATTAAATGATTGTATTAAAATTTTTGAAAAAAACATTAGATTTATAATTATTAATTACCAAGTTATTTAATAATTAAAATATACTCTCAATATACAATATCCAAATCTAATTTAGTAACTGACTAAATATAAAAAAACCTTAAGCTAGTGATAATCACTAACGCGCTATTATAATCTGTCATAGCTTGTAATGCTTACCCCAAACAACTTACTGTTTTTGCTTAAAGTCTTCACAAAAACCATTTCTGCGTGTACTTCATAGGCAGGTGATGCTATGTTGTTGCCTTATTACTGAAAACCTACAGTTACAGTTCAATTCTTTCAATACAAACCATTATTTCATGAATACTACCGAAAAAAACGCACCTAAAGTCGCTTATGTCACCATTAGCGACGACCATGCTGAGCAACGCTTAGATAATTTTTTGCTCAGCAAACTCAAAGGTGTTCCCAAAAGTCATATTTACCGCATCGTGCGTAAAGGTGAAGTCCGCGTCAACAAAGGACGCATTGATGTCAGCTACCGCCTAAAACTCGGTGATGTGGTACGCATTCCGCCGATTCGCGTCGCTGAAAGCATCCCCGCTAATTTTATTCCTAACAATTTACGCGAAGCTTTAGAAAAAGGCATTTTGTTTGAAGATGACGGCTTTTTAGTGTTGAATAAACCCGCAGGTTTTGCCGTACATGGCGGCACGGGCATTGATTCAGGCATTATTGAAGGCTTGCGGGTGTTACGTCCGCAAACTAAGTTTTTAGAACTGGTGCATCGTTTAGATAGAGACACCTCAGGTTGTTTAATTATTGCTAAAAAACGCAGTATTTTAAATTTACTGCATGATATGTTTCGCGGCGATAGCATTATTCAAAAAACCTATATCGCTTTGCTCACAGGGCAATGGCTGAAAAAATCTTTAGTGGTCAACGCGCCTTTGCTGAAAAAATCAGGCAAAAATGGCGAACGCATGGTTTCGGTGCATCCTTCAGGCAAAGAAGCTGAAACCGTGTTCACCCGTTTGCAACTCTATAAAGAGGCTACTTTAGTAGAAGCCTTATTAAAAACAGGACGCACTCATCAAATTAGGGTACACGCCGCGCATATCGGACACCCGATTGTTGCCGATGAGCGTTATGGGCAAGATGAGGTCAATAAAGTTTTTCAGCGTAAAGGTTATAAACGCCAATTTCTTCATGCGGCGCAGTTAAACTTTGTCCACCCTGTGACGGGTGAGCCGTTAAGCATTAATGCACCTTTGCCCAAAGCTCTAGCCACTTTATTAACTCATGAACATGAAATTCGCGGATGAATACGAACTTTACTTTAAAAAACTACGACTTATTAATTTTTGATTGGGACGGCACGATTATCGATTCTATCGACTGGATTGTGCATTGTTTGCAACAAGCCGCTATTGATTGCGGCTGCCAGCCTTCTGAACGCCAAGCCGCTAAAAATGTGATTGGTTTGAGCATTGTTATGGCAATGCGTACTTTATTTCCCGAAGTCGATGATACTACGCTTAACGCTTTAACCAGCCGCTACAGCCACATCAACATTGGCAGAGAACTGACCCGCGAACATTTATTTGCAGGGGTTTATGATTTTTTAAGCGCGAGAAAAGCCGATGGCTATTTATTAGCAGTTGCCACAGGTAAAACCCGCAAAGGTTTAAATCAAGTCTTGCAAACAACGATGACCGAAGATTTATTTGTGGTGACACGCGGCGCGGATGAAACCGCCTCCAAACCGAATCCTAAAATGTTAGAAGAAATCCTAACCCACACAGGCATTAGCAAAGAGCGGGTTTTATTAATTGGTGATTCGGTTCACGACATTCAAATGGCAAATAATGCAGGCATTGCCGCAGTTGCCGTGTGCTGTGGCGCGAATGCCGCTGAGGAATTACAAGCCCTAAGTCCCTTGTTGCTATTACAACAAGTTACCGATTTACAATCCTTTTTAGAGTAACGCCATGAATCACGATAACGATCAATGGACACAACCGCAAACCCCAACTGAAAAACCGCAAAACTGGGAGCGCGAAGTTTTAGAAAAACTCGCCCTAGCCGCCATTACCGAACAAACCCGCGCTCGGCGTTGGAGCGTATTTTTTAAAGGCTTGCTCAGCGTTTATTTATTAATTTTGCTAGGCATTGCCGTATATCCGCAACTTAAAACCGACATGGGCGGCGGCAGTGACCATACCGCCGTCATCGATATTGCAGGCCCGATTGCCGAAGATAAAGAAACCAACGCCGCAGACATTATCGACAGCTTGCACGATGCGGTAAAAGACAAGCACACCAAAGGCATTATTCTTCATGCCAATTCCCCCGGTGGTAGCCCTGTGCAGTCGGCTTATATTTTTGATGAAATCCGCAAAATTAAAAAAGAACATCCACAACTACCGATTTTTGCCGTAGTTAGCGATATGTGCGCGTCGGGTTGTTATTACATTGTTGCCGCTAGCGATAAAATTTTTGTTAATCCCGCCAGTTTAGTGGGTTCAATTGGGGTATTAATGGATGGTTTTGGTTTTGTTGATACCATGCAAAAATTAGGCGTTGAACGCCGCTTGCTCACCGCTGGCACACATAAAGCCATGCTCGACCCGTTTTCACCGCCTAAAGCCGATGAAACCAACTATATGAAAGGCTTATTAGAACAAGTCCATAAACAATTCATTCAAGCCGTTAAAACAGGACGTGGCGAGCGTTTAAAAGAATCAGCCGATACTTTTTCAGGTTTGGTGTGGACAGGTGAAGAAGGGCTGAAATTTGGTTTAGTCGATGCCGTTGGCACTGATGATAGCGTTGCCAAAGAGATTATTGGCGCGAAAAAATTAGTGAATTTCACCCGTCAAGAACGTTTGCTTGATAAACTCGCAGGTAAATTAGGTGCGTCTTTTGGACAGGCTTTTAGTAGTTTATTAACCACGCCTAGTTTGCATTAATTTTTAATAGTCCACAAAAGACACCAAAAGCACAAAAATAATTAAAACCGAAAAGGGCAAATAATAATTTGCCCTGTATAACGTTAGTTATTAACTGAAGTTACGCAGTTATTTTTAAATCAAAAAGTTACGAGTTATGAAAGTTATTCAAATAATATTATAACTATTTGATAAATAAATGGAGTTTAAAGTCGCGACTTTAAACTCCGAACTTTGCATAACGTTAGTTATTAATAAAACAAAATAAAACCATTTCGTGCTTTTGGTGTTTTTCGTGGACAAACTCATTCATCAACCTATAACTATAATAATGATAGCTATTTATCCCGGAACATTTGACCCTATTACTAACGGACATTTAGATTTAATAACTAGAGCCGCAAAACTTTATGACCACGTTATTGTGGCAGTTGCCGCTAATAAAGCCAAAACCCCTTTATTTAATTTAGAAGAACGTGTTGAATTAGTAAATTCTGTAATTAATCCTTTTACAAATGTCAGCGTTATAGGTTTTAGTAATTTATTAGTGGATTGCGCAAGAGAACATAATGCTACAGTAATTGTACGCGGTTTGCGTGCAGTATCTGATTTTGAATATGAATTTCAATTAGCGGGCATGAACAGACGTTTAGCCCCTGAATTAGAAACCGTATTTTTAACCCCCGCTGAACAATATGAATTTATTTCTTCAAGTATGATTCGAGAAATCGCGCAATTACACGGTGACGTGTCTTGTTTTGTTCCCGATATTGTCCATCAAGGCTTAATTAAAAAATTTAGTTAATTATTGTAGCGACACGTTCTGTAGAGACGTTGCACTGCAACGTCTCTACTAAATAATCACTCGCTTTAAAACATTTAAATAATTTTCTCCAAATACTGCACGATTAACTGCACACTACGATTACCCCGATATTCATTCACATCGAGTTTATACGCAATTAAAACCTGTCTCATACCTAAATAACTTTCAGGTTTATCAATAAAAAAAGCAATCGCATCAATTATGGTATCACCATTTAATAAGCGTAATACCAGTTTTAAATGATGCTGTCCCACAATACGCACCTGAATCACTTCAAATTTACCGTGAAATATCGGCTCAGCAAAACCCTGTCCCCAGATGGCAGAATTTTGTAATAAATCAGCAAATTCCACTGTTAATTCACTTTCCTTTAATTCACCGTCAGAATAAATTTTTTGATTTAAATCCACATCAATTAAACGCTTCTGCACCATTTCATCAAAGACTAAAGCAAATTCAGGTAAATTATGGGTGTGTAAAGTTAATCCCGCCGCCATTGCATGACCGCCAAAATGTTTAATTAACTTTGGATATTGCGTGGCAATATCGCTTAATACATCACGAATATGAACGCCCACAATAGAACGCGCCGACCCTTTTAATAAATCCTCCCCCGCACTGGCAAAAACAATGACAGGTCTGTGAATTTGGTCTTTAATTCTCGCCGCTAAAATACCAATAACCCCTTGATGCCAACTTTGTTCATATAAACACAAACCCGCTAATGTCGATTGTTTATACTGCGGTTTCATTTCACTCAGTAATGCTAAGGCTTCTTGTTTCATTTTGCCTTCAACTTCGCGCCGTTCATTATTAAATTCGTCTAATTGAAAGGCATAGTGTTTGGCTTTAATTAAATCATCGGTTAATAAACACCGAATCCCTATTGCCATATCATCCATACGCCCAGCGGCATTTAAACGTGGGGCTAAAGTAAAACCTAAATCGCTAGTATTTAAGTTATTAGGATTTTTATTTGCTATTTCAATTAAGGCATTAATACCCGCGTGCGCCTGTCCATTACGAATTCTAATTAAACCTTGATGCACTAATACCCGATTAACCTTATCTAATACTGCCACGTCGGCTACTGTGCCTAATGCCACTAAATCTAATAACTGCGCTAAATTAGGCTCTGCTATATTATTTTCCACAAACCAATTTAATTCACGCAATCGCGCTCTTAATGCCATTAATACATAAAACATTACCCCAACACCTGCTAAAGCTTTACTGGGGAATAAATCGCCGCGCACATTAGGATTGACTATTGCCTCAGCATTGGGTAATTCATGCGAGGTTAAATGATGGTCGGTAATAAAAACTTTAATACCCGCAGTATGAGCCGCATTAACGCCTTCAATACTCGAAATACCATTATCAACGGTTAAGATAATATCGGGCTGTTTTTCAATAATTAAGTCTACAATTTCAGGGGTTAGCCCATAACCGTATTTAAATCTATCAGGCACAACAAAGGATAGCTTATTAAAACCTAATAGTTTTAAACCACGAATTGCTAGAGCGCAACTGGTCGCGCCATCGGCATCATAATCAGCAAGAATTAATAGATGTTGATTAGTTTTTAAGGCTGTAACTAAACAATCCAACATAGTATCCATACCCGATAATAATAACGGTGAGGGTAATTGTGATAAAGAACGATTTAATTCATCGGCGGATTGAATACCACGCGCTAAAAAAATACGCTCTAATACTGGGTTAATATCGCCAAACGGGTGCGTGTTATTTAATTCAACAGGGCGAGGAATAATTTGTTTTTTTTGAGTGGTGGACATAGGATTAATAATTTTAAATATAAACAGGCATGAGAAAGACTAAAAATAGATTAACTGGCGTACAAAGCTTGCTTTGTGCTAAATACAAAGCAAGCTTTGTGCTCCAAAATATCATTTTCTTTATTACTTTAATATACTCTGTTTTAGCAATTAAGTTAATTATTTACTGGAGGTCAGGCTTTGCCTGAACCTGTCAGGCAAAGCC
>JBAQSX010000127.1:0-20827 GCA_049296695.1 Methylococcaceae bacterium
ATCGGAGTTCAAACCTAGGTTTGAACGCCAACGAAAAGCGCGTTTTATTAAATACTACTCTTTTGAGGCACTACCTTATTATTGTAATAATAATACTATTATTTATGTCTTTAATTATGAGTGTTTATGTCTGTTAATTTTATTCTTTTTTTATTGTGCTTAATTGTTATTATTTATTTAATTGACTTGCCTTTAAATAAAAACACCCCACCGACTATTTTCAAAGAAGTAGTAGTCTATGCCAGTGTAGTTGCTTTATTGGGCCCTATTGCCGAAGTGGCGATTAATCATTTTTGTAGAGCCGTTTTTAATACCACCCTTTGGGAATATCAAATTTTCCCCGTACATAATGGCGATACCTCTTTATTTTCTTGTTTTGAATGGGCATGGTATGGTTGCCATGTTTATTTTTTACACAAAAAAGTAAAGTCTTTTTATTTTAAACAAGAATTCCTTATTTTTTCTGGATTACTGGCAATTGATGCTTTGCTTTTTGAAGTAATTGTCAATCTTGCGGGTTTAGCTTTTCTCGATACTTTTATATTTTATTATTTCCCAGCTGATATTTTTCATTTAAGTACCTTTGTTGCCCTACCTTTTTATCTATGTCTAGGATTTGCAGTGACTAACACCGTAAAAGGCTATTTAACAAACCCTTGGTTTTTTGCAACAACTAGTTTTGCTACGTCTTATATTTTTGTGTTTTTATCCTAATCATTAATTCACTTTATTATGACTACTCCACCAACTCAAGCCAGTCTTGGCAAGCAAGTAGAACAAAAAAATAGTTTTATTGAAAGCACCATGACCTTTGGTGCAAGAAGACCTATTATTGCTTTTTTAATTACCTTGATTATTACTTTAATTACGGGTTATGGCTTAGTTAAACTCAAAATTGATACTGATCCCGATAGTATGCTCAATAATAATAATCCCATGCTCCCGCTGTATCAAGATGTGGTAAAGGAATTTGGTTCGGATAATATTGTTTTAGTACATTATCAAAGTGATGATTTATTCAGTACACAAAAACTCAAAGTCGTCGATGAAGTCGCTTATCGTCTACAACAATTAAGCATCGTTGAAAAAGTTGAAACCCTGTCTACGGCTTTAAGTATTCGTGATAATGGCTTTGGTTTAGAAATCAATCCGCTAGTCAATACTTATCCAGAAACAAAAACCGAAAGCGATACAATTAAAAACAATGCCCTGTACAGTCCGTTAATTAAAAGGCAATTACTATCAGCCGATGGCAAAAATGCCGCGTTACTCATTACCCTAAGACCGAGTTTTCATGAAGCTGAATTTAATCGCCACGCTTACGATGAAATTCAACAAGCCATCGCGCCATTAAATACAGAGTTTAAACAAGTCTTTCAAGTCGGTATGCCCAGAATTAATGCTAATTTTGGTGATGGCTTATTGTCTGATATTAAAGTTATCACCCCCTTGTGTGTTTTTACTTTAATTATTAGTTTAATACTGACCTTACGCATTTTTTGGGCGGCTTTAATTCCACTGATTACCTCGGTGGTGAGTGTTATTTGGACATTTGGTATTTTGGGCTATTGCAATATCCCTATTAATTTATTAATAGCGGTATTACCTGGTTTAATTATAGTAATCGGCTCTACTGAAGACACCCATATTGTGGCGGCTTATTTGCAAGGTTTAAAGCATAATAATAATAATGGACAACGTTTTCCTGCTATTGCCTATATGGCAAGACATGTGGGCGTACCGATTTTTATTACCTCATTTAGTACCATTATTGGCTTTTTATCCAATATAATAACTGATATGACCCTGATTAGAGATTTTGCCATTGCCAGTTCTTTGGGCATGTTGACCACAGGGGGTAGTACCTTATTATTAGCTCCATTATTACTGAGTATTTGTGGCCCTAAAAAAATTAAAACCCTAGAAACTACTCAGTCAGCGCAAAGCAATAATACTATTTTTCAATCATGGGAAACTTATATTGAAAAGCTTATTGTCAATATTATTGAATTTCATCAACGTAAAATTTTTATTACCACCGTAATTGTGGTATTAATTTTTGGTGGGCTTGCTTTAAAAATTACCGCTAATAATGACCCACTGTCTTATTTTAGAGAAGCCCATCCGTTAATTGTCGATAATGCCAGTTTGCATGAACAATTATCAGGGATGCAGGTTTTTTCTTTAACCATAGAAGCGGCGCAAAATACTGATTTTAAAAACCCCAAACAACTTGAAAAATTAGAAATTATTGAACAGTTATTAATTAAACAAGGGGTTTATGATAAAGTTACAGGCATTACTGATTATTTAAAATTAGTTAATCAAGAAATGCACCACGGCGATAAAAGTTTTTATAGTCTGCCTAAAAGCCGTGAATTAGTTGAACAATATTTAATGCTGTTTCAACGCAGTGATTTAGAACGGGTGATTAGTAGTGATGCGCGCCGAGCTAATTTTATTATTCGACATAATATGTCTAGCTCTAGCATTTTAAATGTGCAAGTTACTAAATTAAAAACGCAATTGACTGATATTTTAGTAGGCAATCGCTTTTATTTAACGGGTAAAAACCTCATGCTCAATGAAGCGGCGGATAGTTTATTTGCCAGTCAGGGTTATTCGTTAATTTTAGCCATTGTCATGTTTTGCGTTATTATGATGCTGTTGTATTCTTCAGTTGTTGCGGGTTTAGTATCGATGTTACCCAATGTCATTCCCATTGTTTTAATGTTTGGTACTATGGGTTTATTTGGCATTCCATTAAATCCGGGGACGGCAATGGTTTCAGTGATTGCTTTAGGGATTGCCATTGATGATACTATTCACATGTTTAATACTTATAATCGTGAATGCCACCTTGATGGTAATCAAGAAATGGCGGCTATTAGAACCATTAAAATTGAAGCTATTGCCGTTATTGTCACCTCAATATCATTAGCGGCGGGTTTTTTAACCTTGGAATTTTCGCAGTTTTTATTTATAGCCCAGTTTGGTTTATTAGCCGCTTTAACTATGCTAACGGCAATGATTACTGAATTACTACTCACGCCTGTATTATTAAAAAATATTCGTATGGTGGGTTTGTGGGATATTATCAGCTTTGATGTCGATAGAGCCGCTTTAAGAAAAAGCGAAGTCTTTGCCGATATGAGTGCTTTTCAAATTAAGCGGGTGATTTTATTATCCAAAGTACGCGAATATCAAGCTAATGAAACCATTATCAAACAAGGCAGTATGGGTAATGAGTTATTTATTATTTTATCAGGTCAAGCCGAAGTTATTTATGAAGAAGGCGAGCATCATAAAGTATTAGCACAATTAGCATGGAGCGATAGTTTTGGTGAAGCGGGTTATGCGGGTAATGTAAAACGTACCGCTACGGTAAGCGTTTCTAAAGACAGTGAGATATTTAGAGTAGTGATGTTAAATCAAGAATTAGTGGAATCTGCCATGCGTTTTTATCCTTATCTTCATGCCAAACTCAATCGCAATATCAGTAAAGTATTAGCACGACTTTTAGCAGGTAAAAATAAACTACAACATTCCAATTAATTGGAGTTACAGCCATGTCAAAAATACCCTGCTTATTGGTTTTAAGTAGTTGTTCTTTAATTAGCCCCGCCGTATTTGCTAAAGATAATCCGTTGGTGCGGCTTTTTAATAATGCTGAATATGAATTAAATAGCGCGGTAACGGGTTATTTTAATAAAGTCGCTTCAAGTCAAGCGGATAATCATACTATGGCGTTTAATAGTCGTTTAACCGCTAAATCTAAAGTGTCTGTGAGCGATACTATGAGTTTTGGCATGGAGTTATATGCCAATTATTCCACGCAAAAACAAGAATATTATGGCGCGTTTAGCAGTCCTGATAATACTTTAAGACAAGCCCCGATTATTGATTTTAATAGTGCGTGGTTGCGTTATGCCAATGATAATGTTGAATTATCCGCAGGTAAAGATTGTGTGCAAACAGGGCTTTCAGAAATTTATTCACCTGTGGATATTTTTGGACGTTTTAATTTAGTCAATCCCAGTCAAATGTATAGACTAGGCGTGTGGCAGGCGGGGCTTAAATACTTTATTAATGATGATACTTTAAGCTTTAAAATATTACCTGTTACCCAAAGAAACAGTATTCCTTCACAGTATTCACGTTGGCTAGGTAATACTAATGCCCCTGAATTTTCCGCTTTAGCCAATACTTATCAAATAGAAGAGCAAAATCTATCGGTTAATATTGAAAACATGGGCTATTTATTAAATTATAAAGGCTCACGCGCTGGCTATGATTTTTTTGGCTTGTTATATCATGGCGCGTCAATTTATCCCACTTTAAACTACAGTAATAATCCCACGCAATTAATTAAAAATGAATCACTAGCCACCGCTATCAGTGGTGGCGTGATGAAAGTGATTGAGGAATGGAAATTCTATGGCGAGGCTATTTATCAACGCCCTGATAATAATCAAGACGATAGTTTTATTCGTTATAGTATTGGAGTGAGTTATAGCGACAGTCAATTAGCCAACGCGCTTGGGTTTAATCAAATTAATACTACCTTGCAATGGTCGGGCGATGAAACGGTTGAAACTTCAACCTTATTAAACCTTGCACTGTCTTCTAAACAAGCCCGACCTTTTAGTAATACTGTTTTGGCAAAAATTGAAATTGAACAGAATAATGAGTGGGGTTATTTCTTTTCAGCCATTCAAAATGTTGCAGGGGATGCTACTTTTATAGCAGGAGCGCAATATAAACCCAGCGATAATTTAAGTTTGCGCTTAGAAAGTGGTTTTTTTGATGGCTCTGAAAACTCGATTTTTGGACGCTGGCAAGATAATGATTTTTTAAGGTTACGCACTATTTATAAGTTTTAATGAATATTGTAGGGGCGACAAATTCGCCTATATACATAAAGGCGAATGAATTCGCCCCTACTTAATTAATAGCTACGTTGCACCGAAAACTTGGCTAAATTAATTAACGCTTCTTTATAAACTGAATCGTTTAAACAAGCCAACATTTCAATAGCTTTCTGCACATATTCATCGGCTTTATTAAGCGTATAAGCAATAGCATCCGTATTAGTGACTACTTTATAGACTTCTTCAAAAGCATCGGCTGAACCTGTTTTAATGGCATCAATAATAATTTGTGCATCTTGCGGTTCAGCATGTTGCATCGCATAAATTAATGGCAAAGTAGTTTTACCTTCTGCTAAATCCGCTCCGATATTTTTACCTAATTCTTGCGCGTTAGATTGATAATCGAGCGCGTCATCAATTAATTGAAAAGCAATTCCTAAAAACAAACCATAATTAATTAATGATTGGGTTTGCTCTGGGGTGGCATTAGAAATTAAAGCGGCAAGATGCGCTGCGGTTTTAAATAAAATAGCGGTTTTACAACTAATCACTTCTAAATACTGCGCTTCGCTGGTGTGCGGATTATGGCAATTAGTTAATTGCAATACTTCACCCTCCGTGAGCGTTGCTACGGTTTTTGAAACCAAGTCCATCACCTGCACATTTTCAGTGAGCGTCATCATTTGAAAGGCATTGGCATATAAAAAATCACCCGCCAACACCGTAGGCGCGTTGCCCCAGACTAAATTGGCGGCTTTTTGACCACGGCGCAAGGTTGCCTCATCGATAACATCATCGTGCAACAAGCTTGCCGTGTGTAGAAATTCAACCACGGTGGCTAAGGTGAGATGATGTTGGTTAATATCACCCAAAGCCTTAGCGGTTAATATCAACAATAAAGGACGTAATCTTTTTCCGCCATTGCTAATCAGGTAGCTGGCTATTTTATTAATTAATTCAACTTTTGAGCTGAGTTTTGTCACAATAAGCAGGTCAACTGCTTGCATTTCTTCACAGGTTAAAACGGTAATTGCGTTGAAATCAATTAAGGTTAGTGAATCAATTGTTTTATTGTCCATGATGGCTTTGTTTTGAAAAAAAGCTAATTATGACATTATTTTTTTAATTGTGCATGGTGAAATTTTAAGCGTAAACAATTAGCTGTAAAAAACAAGATGCTCACATTTAAGTTTGTTTGGGTAATGATTGATAATAAATTTTGTGGTTTTTTAATTAAAAACTGAATATCGTTGATTTTTAGTGAGACTTGATTAAACTATTATTTTGATTAACTAATGAGTAATTTTATGTCTGATTTAGATGCAATTAAAGAAATTGAAAAGATTATTGGCAGGAAATTAATGTCTTGTCCAGCTAATAAAGATATTATGTGGTGGAAACAACAAGGTCATTATTTATTAAATAATAATCAAGTTATTGGCTTAAATTTGCATGGTTTTAGATTAAAAAACATTGATTTTTTATCATTATTACCTAATCTTATTTTATTCAATTTAGGTGATAATCAAATAAATAATATTGAGCCATTAACCACGCTAACTAATCTGACTTTATTCAATTTAAGATTTAATAAAATAACAAATATTGAGTCCTTAGCTAATTTGACTAAACTGACTTCATTTGAGTTAAGTGTTAATCACATAAAGGATATTAAGCCCTTAGCTAATTTGACTAAGCTGACTTCGTTTGAGTTAAGTGGCAATCAAATCAGTGATATTGAGCCGCTGGCTAATCTGACTAAGCTAACTTGGTTTGATTTGAGTAATAATCAAATAACTGATATTAAACCGTTGGTCAATCTGACTAATCTGACTTCGTTTAATTTAAATTATAATCAAATAAGAGATATTGAACCCTTAGTTGACCTAACTAATTTGACTTCGTTTGATTTGAGTAATAATCAAATAACTGATATTAGACCGTTGTTCAATCTGACTAATCTGACTGCGTTTGATTTAAGCAACAATAAACTTATCGCTATACCAGAATGGTTGTTAAATTTTAATTTAGAAATTAATTTGAACGATAGTTTTGCAAACAATCCCATCGAACAACCGCCGCTTGAAATTATTTGGCAAGGTAGCGAGGCAATCCGCGCTTATTTTGAGCAATTAAAAAAAGACCGTGAGGATTATATTTACGAAGCCAAATTAATTTTAGTGGGCGAAGGTGGTTCGGGAAAAACCAGCTTAGCTAATAAAATTATTGACCCGAAGTGGCAATTAATTCCTGAAAATGAATCGCAGTCAACACAGGGCATTGATATATTGCGCTATTCTTTTCCTTATAAAGGCAAAATCTTTAAAGTTAATATCTGGGATTTTGGCGGACAAGAAATTTATCATCAAACTCATCAATTTTTCTTAAGCAAACGCGCTTTATATTTTTTACTGGCTGATAATCGCAAAGAAGATAGCGACTTTTATTATTGGATAAATACAGTGAGCTTATTGAGTGATAATAGTCCGTTATTAATTATTAAAAATGAAAAACAAGACCGTCCCCGTCAAATCCCTGAAAGCCCATTAAAAGCGGAATTTTCTAATATTAAAGATATACTTGCCACTAATTTAAAAAATAATCGTGGTTTAGATGCTATTATTGCAAGCCTGCATTATCATTTAAGTCAATTATCGCATATTGGCTCAGCCTTACCTAAAAGCTGGATAAACGTGCGACACGCCTTAGAACAAAATCCCGCTTATACACTTGATATAAAGGATTATTTTAAACTGTGTCAACAACACGGTTTTGAAAATGAAAAAGATAAATTGCAATTAAGTCAATATTTGCATGATTTAGGCGTATGTCTGCATTTTCAAGACGATGATTTATTACAAAGAACCTTGATTTTAAAACCTACTTGGGCAACTGATGCTGTTTATAAAGTATTAGATAATCGCGCGATTATTCAAAACTTTGGATGTTTTAATAAAAATGATTTAAGTAGTATTTGGCAAGAAGTGCAATACTGTGATTTTCGCGCTGAGTTACTGGATTTAATGAAAAAATTCAAACTCTGTTATGAAATTCCTAATAAAAAACAGCATTATATTTCACCGCAATTATTAGAAAATAAAGCCCCTGTGTATTACTGGCAAAGTGCTAATAATTTATTATTACGCTATCAATATGACTTTATGCTTAAAGGTATCATCTCTCAATTAATTGTTATCATGCACGAATATATTGCTAATAACTATCAATGGGTGTGGAAAAGCGGGGTCGTGTTAGAAAAACAGGGCGCGAGAGCAGAAATTATTGAATATTACGGCAAACGTGAAATTCATATTCGCGTTTCTGGTTATTATAAAAAAGAATTATTAAATAACATCCGTCATGAATTGGATAAAATTAATAACAGCTATGAACGCCTAAAAGATAAATGTAAAAAATTAATTCCTTGTAATTGTAGGCGATGTTCTAATTCAACAGAGCCTTATTTTTATGACTATGCCAAATTAAAAGAACGTATTAATCATAGAAAATATACCATTGAATGCGGAAAACCACCGTATAATGAAGTGGATATTTTAAAATTGGTTGAAGATATAAGCATTGATAAACAAGCAAGTCCTCAAGGTGCTATAAATACTATTAATATTAATACAGGAGATAATAACGTGAGCGGCGATACAAGAAACACTACTGCGGGTGTTTATGTTGAAGGCAATGTCAATGGCGGCACTATTGCAGCGCGTGATGTTAATATCACAAATAATCAAGGTGTAACTAAAGATGAGCTTTTGCAATTATTGCAAAGTTTTAAACAAGAATTAAAGACTAGCAATTTGTCAAGTGATACATTTGAAGTGGTTTGTGATGATATAGAATCTGTTGAAAGGCAATTACAAAAAGAGCAACCCAGTCAATTAATTGTTAGTGATAAATTAAACAGAGTTAATGGTTTAATTGAAAATGCTAATAGCGCAATGGATACTGTAGAAAATGCCAGTAATAGTGTAGGTCGATTATTAGACTTGAGTGCAAAAATTATAAAAACAGCAGTTTTATTATTTGCTTAATATAGCAATTGCATTATACGACTGCCAGTCCTTTAAAGGACTGGCAGTCGTGTTGTTTACAATCACTAACATAAAATTGAATTACTATAAAATAATCGTTAATAAAAAAGGCTGGTATTAATACCAGCCTTCTTATAAATAGAACTTTTTTATTCCACTAAATACTCGCGCATCATCCCCATATCTTCATGTTCTAAATTATGGCAATGGAACATAAATAAACCTTTAAAATCTTGGAAAGGTTTAATAATACGCACCGTTTCATTAGGCATTACCAAAACAGTATCTTTTAATCCGCTATTAATAAAACCCTCACGCACAGTTGCATAATCGGCTTCTTGTTCTTTGGCAATACTTCTACTCAAAATACTAAAGGCTTGTCCATGTAAATGAATAGGATGCGCCATCATCATATTCATCATGCCCATGCCACCCATACCGCCGCGCATTCCACTCATACGTCCCATACCCATACCACCGCCGTGATTCATGCCACCCATACCGCCGCTTTGATGGTCGTGAGCAATTTCAATGAGTTGAATACTATTGAGTTTAACGCGTTCGCTGGCTTGTGGCGTGTTAAATTCATAAGCTCTGCCATTGAGTAGCATTGCCATTGGGGCTTCGGAAATGCTAATGGGTAAAGGTTTACTGGGATTGGCGGTATCGTCTAAGCTGTGCCGAGGCAATTTAGATAATTGCGTAGGCAATTTAGGACTATCGCTAACTTGACGGGTGACTTTAGCGGTGAAAATCGGATAATCACTACCCACAGGCAAACTGCCACCGCCCATCATCATGCCCATTCTAGGCAATACCCCTGAAAAGGCTAAGCTACGCAAAGTCAATTCTGAACCCACTGCCCTGCCGCTAAAATCTGCCCAAACATCCAAGCGTTCACCCGGAGCGAGCATCACATAAGGCTTGGTTTCGGGTTGTTCTAATAAACCGCCATCGACACCGATTACCGTAATGGGTGTGCCATCATCCCACGCTAATTTATAAATTCTAGCGTTTGAACCGTTTAAAACGCGTAACCGATAAGCACGGCTTGCCACTTCACAGCTAAAATCAGCGTGACCATTGACTAAAATACGGTCGCCATAAAATCCCGTCATACGCTGGTGCATATTACGCGCATAGATTAATTGGTTATTTTTATCGAATAATCTATCTTGAATCACAATCGGTAATTCATATTCACCAGCAGGTAATTCTAAAGCTTTTTCTTCATCATCATTAATAATAATACCGCCTGCGAGTCCATGATAGACTTGGCTGGCAGTGGCATTATGTGGATGGGGATGATAGATATTAAAACTGGCGCGATTTACTACTTCAAATTCATAAACTAATACTTCACCTGAATTAATGGCATATTGCGGATGACCATCCATTTCAGCCCGAACATGCAAACCATGCCAATGAGTAACGGTTGGCTCAGATAAGGCATTATGCAAATGAATACGGACTTTTTGTCCTTTATATAAACGAATAATAGGGCCTAAATAGGAGCCAGCAATTTCAGTAATGGTATTTTCAGGGCCTTTTAATAAAAGAGCTGAGTATTGCATTAATTGTGTGGCTTGCCCTTTTAAAATAGCAACGCTATTGTATTTACACCATAATTCTAATTCTACATCGGGTTTAAAATTAGCTGAGGCTTTATTGGGACTGAGTTTGGACATACCTTGCATAGCAGAGGCTAATTGTGGCAAACCTGCCAAAGCCAGTAATCCCAAGCTAGACATTAAAAATTGACGGCGTGAAACTGTAGATTGAAACATAAACTCCTTCCTTAAGACTTTTAAGTCTTTTTTTATTATTAAAAGAAACAGCAAAGAGGAGTTTATATTAGAAAATGATAATGCACAAGCGATTTTATAATAAAAACCTTGTAAATCAGTAATTTATTTTAAATTTGTTGATGTAAAAAATGAATTATCGTCCTAAAACTTTGCACTTCGTATCATTGAATCCAACTAATTGGAATCAAAGCGTTTTCAGATGTCCAATTTTCATCAACATAATACAAATCTTTTTGTGTTAATTCTTCATCTTTATGCGCTGTCAAAATAACTTGTAACCCCGTTTCTTTAGAAATTTCTAAAATTAATAAAATCATTTTATTGATTTTATCGTGTTCAATAATATCTTCACTTGATGAATAACTCTGAATGGTTTGATCTAATATCAAAAAATTAGGTACAGGGCGTTTTTCTTTAATAAAACAGCGATGTAATTCTAATAAAGTAATTAAATGGCAACCTAATTTATTTAAGTCTCCCCCCATTGATTTCATAGAAATAGAATGTGAATAATTTTCATCACTGACGGTAATATTAATATTCTCAATTTTAAAATCATACCTACCTTGATAACTTAAATCAATCTTAGAGGCAAATGAACTAATGTGATCATTAAAAATATTTATTTTATGTTCGCATTTATTTTCAAAACTATTAATTTTTGATTTAATCCTTTCGCATTCTATGGAGAGCATTTTTTGCTGATGTTCTAATTGATTTTTATTAAAATGAACTTGGTTCTTAAAGAAATCCTCAATTCTAGTTGTTAATCGAGCAACGTTAATGAGATGTATTCTTTCTTTTTCTGTAAAATCTGCTTGCAATTTTTTATTCTTAGCAAGATACCGTAATTCATCTTCAATCTTTGTTCTTTCTTGCCATAATTGTTTTTTTATCTTTTCCAACTCTTCAACTTTGCTTGTAATATTTACCTTGTCGTTATTTGCATTGTTTAAATTATTATTAAGATGCAACAAGGCATTATGTATAGCTGAAATACTTGGAATATTATCTACCGAATTGTGACAAAGCGGACAGTGTTTTTCATTTGAAAAAATGTTATTAGTTTCGCCTTTTTTTGTCTCAAATAAGCCAATAGATTTCAAACGCATTTGTTGCTCTTTTGCTTCTTTAGAATAATCATCAACTGTTTCATCATAAGATTTAAGCGCATTTAATTGACGTACAATATCATTAAAATTATGATTAAGTCGATTAAGTTCTGCTCTTAACTGGGGTTCAAAATCTTTAGGCAATTCTAAACTAGTCGGTGTTTTTGAATCATCAATAGCGCGTATACGATTAACGATTTGTTCAAGACTCATAGTTTCAGTGAATAAGTCTTTTTCTATCAATTCTAATTGTTGCGCTTGCACAAAGAAATTTTTAATTTCTTTTTCTTTATCTTTATATTCGTTTAATGAAGATTTTATTTTTTGCAATTCACGACATTTATTTTGATATTCTTTTTGTAAAGTTAAATCCTCTTCTTTTTTAGCCCCCAAAAAATACGGTAACGAGTCTTTAATTGCTTTAAAATTATCTCGTTGTTTATAAAAAATAACATCACCTGTAACAACTTCTTCCTTGCGTTGAAACAAATAAGGACGTGTATACTCTATACCGATTTTGAGACTTTCTAGTTGTTCATCAGTGGCTTGAGGCAATCCTAATGACTGCCTTAATAACGCAGACAAGTCTTTTTTAATAGCAATGTCAGTAGAATTTATTATTAAACTTTTATATTTTGGGATAGTGAAATCTATATCGACTATATAAGAGGCTTTATCTTGTTTAACACCGTATTCAGGTTTTGGCTTGGCAATAAAAATTTGTTTGTCATCTAATTGATAAAGCACTCCATACCATGCGACACTATCTCTTATAATGCCTTCAGGAATATCATTAAAGTCAGAACATCCTAAGCAATAATTAATAATAGGAATCAATGCAGATTTTCCAGTATTGAGATCGCCAGTAATTAAATTAACGTGATTTAATTTAAAATCCAATTTTCTAATTTCGCCTTTATTATTGTATAAAACAATAGAGTTAATTTGCATCATGGTTTTATTCCTAAAGTTCTATAAATTAAAGTAGCATTCCCCAGATTTGCTAACCATTTTCCCAAGAATTTGGCTTTTTCTTTCATTTGTAGTGTTCTTGAATCATTAGTCCATTCCAATTCATCTATTTTTGATTGATAAGTACATGATAAATTACCTTGATGATTAATATTAATAATTTGATGTTGCATAGCAAATATAATAGCTTCTTTAGAATAAGGAACTAATTGCGTGATGCTTTTATGTAGTTTTATTGAAATATCAGGGTTCTTTTTAAGCCAATCATGTAAGTTTTGCTTGTCATCTTTAGGTAGTTTTTCTCTGATAGGCGTATAAAAAACTAACGGTATAATTAAAAATACCAATGCGTAAGGCATCGCTTCTTTATTTTGTTTTTCAAATGCACTAATCGCTTGATATAACAAAATAGCAAGAAAAGCTGGATTTAAATTGTATGCAACCTCAAAAGGTCTATCTTCCCATGCTAACATCATTGACCTTTATTATTGAGATAATCTATAAATTTAGGATGCCAATAAACCTTCGGTTTTGGTTTATTAGCTAATTCGTGATAGCTTCCACACATAACATATTTTGGCAGAGTATTTTTTTTGAATGGAATATTTTCTTGCAATGTTTGTTCATAAATTTTTCTTCCAATTTTCTTAAGTAACTTTTCATCTGAAACATCTTTGATATTATCAATATCATGTTCAAATTTAAAATCATCATAAATATTACTTTGTGTTTGTTTCCAACCTTCATTTAATATACATTCATATTCGATTATATCTTCTGGATCAATACAACCAATATCATTTTCCCAATGTGAACGTTCAAGTTTAGCTCTATAATAATCAAGTTTTGCTAATTCTATTCTATCTGTATATTGCAAGCTTCTTAACTGTTTAACAAAATTTTGATCTTCATAATCACTAGGTAATTCTAAGTTTTTTCCTTCAAAACGAATAGGCAAACTATTTTTTGAATATTCGTTAGACAAATCTAGTATTTTATTATGTATTTCTGCAAGTGCAATGATTGGAAAATTAATATTAATTTTGCTTTCCCACCAACCCATTAGTTCGTCAAAACAGCTATCTATATATTCATGTCTGATAGGAATAATTAACCAATTTTTAATTTTTTCTTTTAATTTATCTAAATCTGGCTCAGAAAGATTTGTTTCTATAGCCTCTAATAATTTCTTTTTTCTATCTCCAAGGTTTTCAAAAGCTATAAAAGCCTTTTCATTATGGTTTAATAATTCTTCTTTATTTATATTTTTTTCATTCTTTTTTCTTGAACGAACACGGGAATCTTGTATAAGCTTTTCCATTTTAGACAACGTTTCATCTATTTTTCTTTGATTTAAAAGCTCCAAAATACTTTTAGGAGAAGCTTTTAAGGTAACAACAAAAGAAAAAGTGACATTATCAATAGAAACTTTATTATTTACAATATGATCACTCCAAATTCTAATAGTTTTCCAAAAATGTTCACTAGAATCAGATAAAGACTTACCTGTTAAATGTTTTGTTTGTATTAATTTATAAAGCCTGTCATTTTCATATAATTCAATATCATCAAAATCCCCTTCTATTCTTACAGACAAATTTTTTATTAAACCAAAATCTTTAGATTTATCTAATTCTTTTAACATCAAGAACAAAGCATAATAATATTGATATTTATCGCCTTTCATTGAAGCTAAAGCAGTATAATTAGCCATATTTTATCCTGTATATGAATAAAAATATCAAAGACTATTATTAGTTAATAATGGTCTTTGATAATATAAAAATTAATTTTCTAAAGAATAAATCACCCGACCATTCTACACCGTATGAGTCACTTTGCCTTTCATGATTTTACCCTAAAATGGTGTATTATGATCTTAACTATGACACATCGCATTATTAACTTACCATAATAATTCAGTATCAAAAATACAAACATCGGCATTAAAACTCACGGTTAATACGCCACTTTTTAAACCCAATATTGTCTTGTCTTGTTCAAGCGGCGCATGGGAACGAGAGCGTCTTTAGCAACCCAAGCCATAGCCAAAATAATCGGCTATACTCAGCGCACTAAATAGATTAACGCTTAAACATTAACAGTGACTCTTATGAAAATTGGTACAGCATTAACGCCCAACGCCACAAAAGCTTTATTACTGGGCAGTGGTGAATTAGGTAAAGAAGTGGTCATCGCCTTGCAACGCTATGGCGTAGAAGTCATAGCCGTTGACAGATATGCCAACGCGCCAGCCCACGCCGTAGCACATCGCAGTTATGTGCTTGATATGACCGATGCTGAGGCAGTTAAAGCCTTAATTGCTCAAGAAAAACCACACTATATTATTCCTGAAATTGAAGCCATAGCCACAGTAGCACTGGCTGAAATTGAAGCCCAAGGCAATTGCACCATTGTTCCCAACGCCAGAGCCATTCAATTAACCATGAATCGTGAAGGCATACGCACCTTAGCCGCTGAGCAATTAAAAGTCCCTACTTCAAGCTATGCGTTTGCCCAGTCTTTTGAAGAATTAAAAGCCGCTGTTGACGCAAAAATTGGCTATCCCTGTTTTGTCAAACCCACCATGTCCTCATCGGGTAAAGGACAAAGTAAAGTCGATAGCCCCGACGATTTAGCCAAAGCGTGGGCTTATGCCAAAGCCAGCGGCAGAGTCGATACAGGCAAAGTGATTGTCGAAGGCATGATTGCGTTTGATTTTGAAATTACTTTATTAACGGTTCGCGCTTTGAATGCTAATGGCATTGTGGAAACTCAGTTTTGCGAACCCATTGGTCATGTTCAAATTAATGGTGATTACCGCGAAAGCTGGCAACCGCAAGCCATGAGCGCGGTGGCACTGGCTAAATCTCAAGCGATAGCGGCTAAAGTCACCGAAGGTTTGGGTGGTTTGGGTTTGTTTGGTGTGGAATTATTTATTCAAGGTGATGAGGTTTGGTTTAGCGAAGTGAGTCCTCGTCCTCATGATACGGGTATGGTGACCATGACCACGCAAGCGCAAAATGAATTTGAATTACATGCGCGGGCGATTTTAGGTTTTCCTGTTAATACCAAATTACGCAACACTGGCGCGAGTGCAGTGATTTTAAGTGCTATGCAAGCCAAAGGTGTCGCCTATCAAGGTTTAGCCACTGCTTTAGCCGTACCTGATACTGAAGTGCGTTTATTTGGCAAACCCGAAGCCTTAGTGAATCGCCGTATGGGTGTGGCTTTAGCCAGTGCTGAGAGTGTTGATGAGGCGAGAGCCAAAGCAGTGACGGCGGCAAGTGCTGTTATTATTGAGCCAGCCCAGTAATATGAGTTTGCAGTGGAGTTTTGTAATGTTGAAAAAAATCTTTGTCTTAAGTGCATTAATGCTAAGCGGTAATGTACAAGCACGAATTTATACGGTCATCGATGCCGATGGTCATGTCACCATTAGTAATAAACCCACTGCGGCAGGTAAGCCTTTTAGGCTTAACGATAAACTCATTAAGACCAGCAATAGCACAACGTCCAACGAAGCCGCTGAGCCTGTAACAGGTAAATTCACTTATTTTTATAAATATGTCGATAGTGACGGCACTTTGTATTACACCGATAAGCCTAAAAACGGCTTAACTTTGCTCAGTAAAACCAAAGTAAAAGTTCACGCTATGCCGTTGGCAGGTTTGATGCAAGCGGCTTATAAGCCACCGCCACACCGCACTTTTGCTTTTATGAATGCCAATAAATCGCGCTTTAAAGATTTAATTGAGCAAACAGCGGCTAAGCATCAAGTGGATGTGCGTTTGGTTCATGCAGTGATTCAAACTGAATCGGCTTATGATTCGGATGCCATTTCACCTGCGGGGGCGGTGGGTTTAATGCAGTTAATGCCGCAAACCGCTAAACGTTTTGGTGTGGAAGACCGTCAAGCTCCTGAGCAAAATATTGAGGGCGGGATTCGTTATTTGCGCCATTTAATGAATTTATTTCCCAATGATTTAGACCTAGCTGTTGCCGCTTATAACGCAGGTGAAAATGCGGTGATGCGCCACAATAATTCCATTCCCCCCTATCCTGAAACTATTAACTACGTTAAGCAAGTCTTAGCGTTATACAACGGGCGATAACCATGAATAAAATCACACCCCAGCTCACTTTAGCCATTAGCTTATTACTGGCTAACACCACGCCATACGCCAGCACTTTACCTGAAAATTATGATGTTTTAGCTAATAGTTCTTCAGTTGCAAGCCCTTTGAGCTTATCAGCATCAAACGCCGCCTTAATTGACAGCAGTCATGCTGTGCAAGTCGATGACAGTACCCAATTACCAACCTTTCTTTGGGCTACAGCAAACAATGCTAACGCCGCTCGCTTAGCCAACAAAAATCTCAATCACGCCACGATAGAACAAGCCGCACGGGCGCATTTAAATCGTTATAAGTCTTTGTACAAACTGGATAAAAACGCCCAAGCCACTGCCAAGCTTGAGCAAATTCATCATTTAGCCAACAGCGGCTATATCGTGCGTTTTGGACAACAAGTCAGTGGCATTGAAGTATTCACCAAGCGGGTTAATGTATTATTGGATAGCACCTTACAACTCAATGCCCTATCAGGGCATTTAGCCCCGCAGGTAAGCAATGCTAAAGCGGCGTTTAAAGTCACCGCAAAACAAGCAATCGCTAAGGCTTTTCAGGATTTACAGCAACAACCCCTCGATGCTAACAGCTTAAAAATGAGCAAACAACAAGGGGTTTATCAATGGTATGGTCTACAAAATGCGTCATTGTTATCTAAGCCAGTACGCCTTAAAAAAGTATTTTATCCTTTAGCGCGAGGCTTAGAACCCTCGTATTATTTAGAGCTTAACACTAGCAAAGATAATCAAACTGCCAGTTATGCTTATGTGATTTCAGCTAAAGATGGCACGTTATTATTGCGCCATAATTTAGTCCATAAAGAAGCCGCGCCTTTCACTTACCGCGTTTGGGCAGATAGCAATAGCTTAATGCCTGATGACAGTCCTTTTGGTAATACTCTAACGCCTTTATTGAGCAGTAGCGTTGCCAAACCTGTCACCCCTGTAGTCTCTAATTTGATTAGCTTAAGCTGTGGATTAATTAGCACTTGTGACCCGTGGCTAGCTGAGGGTGCTACTCAAACCAGTGGCAATAATGTTATTGCTTATGCGGATTTGAAAAGACCCAATGGTTTTGGTGCAGGCGATGTGATGGGTCAGGTTTCCGCGCCTAATAGCTTTGATTATGCTTATAACTTTAGCCAATTTGATGATGCCAAGCACCCCTTACAATTACAAGCGGCAATTACCCAAGCGTTTTATACCACTAATTTCATGCACGATTGGCTTTATGACCACGGTTTTGATGAAGCCTCAGGTAATGCCCAGTTAAGCAATTATGGACGTGGCGGCGTAGAAGGCGATGCCATGCACGTTGAAGTGAATGATTATGACGGCATAGACAACGCCAACATGGAAGTGCCTTTAGATGGTGAAGCACCTATTATGCAAATGTTTTTGTGGACGCATGACGGCAACAAGCGTTTTCAAGTTGAATTTAATGGTAAAACCCACCGTTATAACGCAACCACTGCCGATTTTGGTTCGCAAAATTTTAATTTAAGCGGCAAAAAAATTGTGTTAGTCGATGATGGCAGTGCTATAGATTCCACAGGTGGCGTGGGTTCTAGCGCAGACGCGTGTCAAACGCCTTTTGTAAATGCCAGTGACTTAATAGGCGCGGTGGCTTTGATTGATAGAGGCGATTGTTTTTTTGATGAAAAAGTCAAACGCGCTCAAGAGGCTGGCGCGATAGCGGTGTTAATTGCCAATAATCGAGCAGAGTTTATGATACCTTTAGGTGGCAGTGATAAGGCATTAGATAGAAGCATTAAAATTCCGACTTTTGGTATTGAGCAAAATAACGGTAGAATTATTAAACACTTTTTAAAACAAAGCGATAGTAATGTTACTGCCAGCTTATTACGCAAAATATTTCCTCCTTACAACGGTGCGTTAGATAACACTATTATTATTCACGAATGGGCACATTTTTTAAGTCTGCGTTTAGTATGGCTTAATAATCAACAAGGTAATTCAATGGGCGAGGGTTGGAGTGATTTTCTTGCCTTAGTGGCAATGGTGCAAGAAACTGATCGCACTATTGCAGGTAACGAACAGTTCCAAGCCCCTTATGCCGTATCGCAATATGCCAGTGCTAATCAACTTTATGATTATCCATTAGGCATACGCCGTTATCCGTATTCTACCGATTTGAGTAAAAATCCTTTAACTTTCAAACATATTAGTGATGGTGTTGCGCTACCTCGCACTATCGCGGCTAATCCCACCACTGATTTAACAGGTAGCGATAATGCTGAAGTACATAACAGCGGCGAAGTCTGGACTTCTATGTTATGGGAGGCTTATACAGCACTGTTAAATGACACGGCAAGATTGACTTTTAGTGAGGCGCAAAACCGAATGCTGGATTATTTAGTTGCTTCTTTAAAATTAACGCCTGTTAATCCTACTTTCTTAGAAGCCAGAGATGCTTTATTGGCAGTCGCTAAAACGCGTGATATAGCCGATTACACGCTTTTCTGGAAAGCCTTTGCTAAACGTGGTGCGGGTGTTAATGCTAAAGCACCTACACGCTATTCAAAGCATCAAAAGGGTGTAGTCGAAGATTACACTACGCCTTAGTTTAAGATAAAAACGCGTAGCCTCAACTATAGAGGGTGGGGTTTAAAACCCACCCTTGAAGCCATCGTTTAAACCATAAATACAAGCCCAAATTCGCTTTGTTTGATTTTAATCAGTCAATGAAATCCGCCTCTATTATCGTGCAACATCCACGTCAATTAACCGTGGCATGGGCGCAACAAATCCTAAATCAACATCAAGCCAACATACAAGTTGCCTCCGTTAGCATAAACTCTGTTGATGTCGGTACAACCACGCGTGTCCGTTTAAAAGTACAACACAATGCCGCCCAACTACCCCAGCATTGGTTTGTTAAATTACCTTCATTAGCATGGCGTGCCAGAGTCATTACCGCTTTGCCGCATTTATTGCCTAATGAAATTCGCTTTTATCAAGAACTTGCAAAACTCACCCCAGTGCAGTTACCGCGCTGTTTAGCCGCTCATAAGCAACAAGGACGTGGTTCAACATTAGTCTTAGCCGATATTACCGAAGACAATGCCCTAGCAGGTAAAGCAGATGATGTTTTAAGTTTTAATCAAGCCATTGATGTGATTGAACAATTAGCCAAGCTTCACGCTCACTTTTGGCAACGCGCCCAGCAATACCGCTGGCTAGCGGGTTCAATTCGACAATTAGAAGATGCACTCGGCACAGCTTTAGCCGTACCGTTAATGCGTAGAGGACTACATTTGGCAGGTGAGCATGTTCCCGCCAGCTTACATGTTTCTGCTTTACGTTATGCAAAGAACCGCCGTCAGGTGATGCGTTTTTTACATAATGCCCCGCAAACCTTAGTGCATCATGACAGTCATGCGGGGAATTTATTTTGGGATAGTTACAAAACGCGGGTTGGTTTTTTAGATTGGCAATTATTGCGCTTAGGTGAAGGCATAGGCGATGTGGCTTATTTTTTAGCAACTGCCTTAGAGCCGCCATTACGCCGCCAGCATGAAATCGCCTTAATTACCCGCTATGCCCAAACCTTAACAACTTATGGCATTAATGCAGATACCACCCAGTTACTGCCACGTTATCGCGCTCATTTATCCTATGCCTTAGAAGCGATGCTGGTGACTTTGGCAGTGGGTGGCATGATGAATCAGCACAGCAATTTAGAACTGATTCGCCGTACTGCCAGTGCTGTGCATGAACTTGATAGTTATGATGTGTTACCGTTGTAGGAACGCTATTGACCGTCTCTACAAAAAATGGTTGTGCCTCAAAAGAGTAAGTTTAACAAAATGCTCTTTTAGTTGGAGTTCAAACCTAGGTTTGAACTCCGATTGTTTGATATTCACTA
>JBAQSX010000128.1:0-5628 GCA_049296695.1 Methylococcaceae bacterium
GGTCTTAACTATAGGCGTTATTACATTAAGCCAAAAACGTCTGCAAGAAAAAGAAGGGCGTTGGTTAAAATTAATGAGCGGTTTGGTAATGGTGGCATTAGCTATTTATTTATTATTAGTAAGCTAATTCAAAAAATAATAAAAACTGAAAAGGTAATGAATATGACTTGGCAGCTTGAACTTGATTTTGAATGTTCGGTAATTAATCTGTGTTACTCTAATGATGGTGAGTTCATCGGATTTATCTGATTCAGCACACGCAACACTTGAATTGGTAAAAACGCATGAGATATACCGAATTTTTTGTGACTGCACTCAACTTGAAGGCGGTCACTCAATTACTGACCTCTATTTATTAGCTGATGCGATTATGACCAGTGGTATTGCACATAAATTAAAAGAAGCTGTATTGCTTCCTAATCTACCCACTCCCATTGAAAACGCTAAGTTTTGGGAAAATACTTGTTTTAATCGTTTTATTGTCGTGCGTATTTTTGATGATAAAGGCTACGCTACACAATGGTTATTGGAATAAATTTGACCGCCCTGTTATTTATTTAACCTATTAATTGCTAAGACTAAAAATTGCGGTATGTTATTTTTGTCAGATAAACATTATATTGGCGAGTTTCTCTGACGAAAAGATAATAAAAGTTAATTAAGTTTTATTATTTGACAATTCAAATCAATAATGAGGAGAAGGTCATGTTCAGAAAATACTTATATGGATTCATAATTCTCCTGCTCAGCACACCTGTATTTGCAGTAGCGAATCCAATGCCACAAGAAATTTTGCATTTTAAAACTATGTATGCTGTCGATGGTGCTTTTCTAACCCCCGATGGCGCAACAGTTCCAAATGTTCGTGATGTTGTAGGTGATTATCAAGCATGGAAAATTAATAAATTTATTAAAGGACACTTATTTTCAGACGGTAGATTAATTGTAAAAGTAAGAGGCTTGGTTTTTCCAAACGCACCCAATGATGAATATTATTTTCGCGCTTTAGTGAGTTGCTTAACGAATAATAATGGTTTTATTGCCACACAAAATGTTATTTCTGATTCTGTGTGGACTAATCCCGCAGGTAATGCTGATTTTAATCAACAGTTACAATTACCCAGTCCCTGCGTTGCCCCAGTGGTTATGATTTTAAATGGTGATTCTACTGAAGGTAATGTGTGGTTTGCCATTAGCGGTTTTTAATCTGTTTAGTTTAATGATGCGTTCTCTAATTATAAAAAATATTTTGCTTGCCTATTAAAAAAGGGAATAAAAATTTATTTTTATTCCCTTTTTTTATTATCTTTTCGTAAGCACTTAGGGTATTTTGCAATAAATACCCTATTATTTCAATAAGTCATAGATTTTGAGATACTAAAATTTATAAAATAATTCATTATAAATTAATGTGTTATATCTTGGTTACAAAATAAACTAACTTAATCTTCTCTTACAGGGTTTTCAAAATCATTTAATTACTATTTAAAATGGCAAATGTAGGGGCAAATCATATTTGCCCTTAATAATAAGATGTTGTACGAGGGCGAATATGATTCGTCCCTACAATTATCCGTACTTTTAGTAACTCATCATTGTGAAAACCCTGTAACAAATAGCTAAAGCTATTTGATTCCTGATTGAAAACAATTCAAATAGGCTATTAATTACAACAAACCTAAATCACGCGGTTTTGAATGAGGAAATACATCTTGCAAGGCATTAGCATTTAAACCATACATTTGTTTAAATAGTCCGCCCAATACATCACGGTATTCATTAAGCATAGGCGTATCGCGTTGTTCATGTAATGCAGATGGATTATTTAAACGAGCATGTTCACCTTTAATTGCGCCACCATGCAATCCACCCCCTAATAACAGTAAAGTTGAGCCATAACCGTGGTCTGTGCCTTTACTGCCATTCTCTTGAAAGGTGCGTCCAAATTCAGACACGACTGCCACTACGGTGTTTTTCCATTCCGTAGGCCCTAAAGTATTAGCTAAAGCGGCAAGTCCTGTGCCTAAATTATCTAAATGCCGCGCCAATTGTCCATGATCCGCGCCTTGATCGATATGGGTATCCCAACCACCAACATCAATAAAACCGATATTATAATTAGGCTGTTCTTTCAATAAAGTAGCTACGCGTTTGGCTTCTAGGGCAAAACCTTGTGCTGGCACAGCATCGCGTGAGGCAGACTGCATTTCTTGTTGCAGCTCATCTGAAATTTTATGACGTAATCCTAAGCCTTCTTTTGCTAAGGTTTCCAAAGCATGTCCTTTATACATGCTTTGTAATAACTGCTCATAGTTTGCGGTCATGGTTTGATTATCATGAACATTGACAGGTGAATTAGCCACAGCAATACCACCTTGCAAAGCTATCGGTAAGTTTTGAGTAAAACTGACGGCATTGTCTTTACCCGCTACGCCTTTGCTTAAATGGCTTAATAATCGATTTAAAAAACCACTGCCACCATTGGGAATTACAGTCGCGCCTTGACCAAACTCTAACCAGTCTTGGGTTTGAAAATGACTGCGCGACTCAAAACCCGTACCTGAAAACGGCACAAACGCGAGTTGTTTGGCTTGATAGAGTGGATACAAACTGTCATGCAGAATGGGATTTAAACCCCAGTAATCATTGAGGCTGATAAGACTATTAGGGTCGTCTTCATTAGGTTTTGCCAAAGCAATATTGGGGCGCATTTCATAATAAAAGGACTCGCTATAAGGCGTAAGTACACTCAAAGCATCATAACCACCGCGTAAAAATACCATTAAAAAGCGAGTGTTCGTTTTAGCAGGTGTTGCCCATACCCGCCACGTACAGCCTGTTGCCACAGCACCTAAAGACCAGCGTAAAAACTGTCTTCTGTCCATACTATTCACCAATACATAAATTCAGGGCTAGCCAGTAATAAGGCTAAACGTTCTTTAGCATCACCCGCTTTTGCTAAGGCTTCGCGCGAAGTCGAAGATAAAGAGCTAATGAGCTGTTGGGTGCTGGCTTGGGCTAATACTTTATCGGCAAAGACCTTTTCTGTGGTCAAATAAGGTACAGTATTAACCATTTCTCTAGCTAATTCAAAGCGTTGTGTTAATTGACCCGCATTGAGCCAATCATGACCGTATAAGCTATAACCATTGGGCGTGTGGCAAGAAAATAACGGCTCACCTAACGCGTTCAGCCAACGTACTAAAGGGCGGGTTTGCGTTAAAGGCATACCCGTACTCAGTAAACGTACCGCAGACAACACATAACGATAGGGGTCTTTAAAACTGCGCGGCGCGTTAGCAGGTAAGGGATTGGCTAAAATAGTCGCGGTGGTTTTGGCTAAATCACCCTCGCTATCGATAAATACCTTGCTCGCTTTGGCAATGGTATCAACGGGAGGCGAATCGCCCAGTAGAAATACAGATAATTGCGTGGCAATGTGCTTGGCTGTTGCGGGATGTTTGCTGAGTCTATCGACTAATAATTCAATTTCAGCAAAGCCTTGACCTTGGATGTCTTGTCCTAAGACATGCTTAATTCCAAAATCATGTTTTTGCGGACTAAAACGAAATTCGCCTTTTTCTTTCACCAAAGGCAAAAACCGTGGTGCGATTTTGGGATTATTCAAAGGACGCAAACCCACACCCGTCAACACCCGCGCCACTTCTTTAACATCGGTTTGCGTGTAACCACTATCTACGCCCAAGGTATGCAGTTCTAATAATTCACGCGCATAATTTTCATTAATATGCCCTGCAAAATTACGCACATTATCCAAATAGACAATCATCGCAGGATGGGTGAGCGTTGCCATGAGCAAATCACGAAACCGCCCTTGAATAAAAGGGCGAATCGCCGTGTTGACATAATCAGGCAACGCCGCGCCCACTAAACCCTTGCGCCAAAACACATTAAAATGATTAAACCAAAACCACACCAGCCCCTCGGTGTGCGCATTACCATTAACGGCTTGTAATGAAAATTCTTGCATAAAACCCACGGCTAACACTTGCCTTGCTTGGGCTATGGCTTTAGCTTGCGCTTTACGTTGTTCATCAGATTCCACGGCTTTTTTATCCTGTTGCAATTGTCTATACACAGTAGTCGCTTGGACAGTTTGGGGCAGTGAGAGGCTTTGCATAGCATTATTCACTAGGATTAAAATCAGTTTCTTTGCCCAATCGTTTGGCAAAACGCTTTAATTTTTTTTCAATAACAGTCGCATTAGGTTTAAAAGCATAAACTATTTTAAATAATTGATAGGCTTTATTTAAATCGGTTTTTTCTAAATCAAGCGCGATATTTTTTAAAATATCTATTTCTTCTTTATGCAAACCACGCGCTGAGTTTAACTCAGCATAAATAGTTTGTTCTATAGTCAAACCCGTAATCACTTTTTTGGCTAATTGATTGCTCTTAATACTGTCTTTAATATAATCCAATACCAGATTAGCACGCTCAGAAACAAATTGTTTAGCCTGCTCTAAATCATCAAAAAGCGCGTTAATTTTTAAAAAGTCTTGATAAGCATGGTCATACTGATTAATAAGCGTTTGCTCAAAAGACAGTTTTAAACTCTCAGCGGTTGAAGTATAACCGCCACGATTAAATTTCAAACCAAACTTACCTAATAACTTAGGATCGCCCCTGCCCAATAAAGATAAATACTCCAATTCACTACGTTGATAACGATGTAATATAAAAGCCTTATTCATTTTTTGCACGCCAATTAATTTATCGCGTTTAGCCTTATCACTGGCATATCTGCTTTTATGTGAATTGACTAATGTAATATCAGCAGTAGTTTTTACCATAGTTTTAAGAGCGGAGGCTTCTACATATAAGACTTCGCTCTTAAAAGGACGGGCAAACTCTTCGCTTTCACCGACTTTATTTTTCCAAATAAAAGAGACTATATCAGGGTTATCAAATTCATGAATAATGTCTTTAATGCTTTTAGAAAAACAAACAGGTGTCCAATATTCATCAATATCTAAAAATAGAATATGACTAAAACCCTCTTGTTTGGCACTGAAAAATAACTCAGCATAAGCTCTTGCTTGAAAAAGATTTCTTTGAATATATTTTTCTAATAAAATCGAGTCAAATACGTTTTTGTAAGAAGCATCAAGTAAATATTCAGCATTTCTATATTTAACAGGATAGTTTTTTTGTATTTTTTCTAAAACCTGATAACTACCATCGCTAGTAAAATTGACATAGACTTCAATTTCATCAAAACCAAAATATAAGTGATGAAAAATCCATTCAGGTAAATAAGCGGCTTCATCTTTGGCTATTGCCACAAGTTTTACTTTAATGTCACTCATAATACTAATCCTTTAACCTTAAGGTATTCTTTAAATAAAAACTCACAAAGCACCTACAATTTAACTTTACATTGTTACGCTAAAATTCAAAACCGAATTAGCAAAGTTATTAACTGAAGTTACGCATGATTCAAAAAATCAAATGCTTAGATTAAAAAAGGGTAATGCTTCAAAAGAGTAGGTTTTAACAAAATGCTATTTTAGTTGGAGTTCAAACCTAGGTTTGAACTCCGAAAGTTTTGATATTCACTAGCCTACTTTTTTGATGCACTACCTAAAAAAGTGTGTTGTGGGGGCG
>JBAQSX010000129.1:0-5321 GCA_049296695.1 Methylococcaceae bacterium
CCACAAGCATCCGCGCCACAATAATCCGCGCCGCATAAGTCAACGCCACAGGCTTCAGCACCACACGCACCACTGCCACCTGAACCGCCTTCATCTGTAGAGGTATCGCTAGCAACACCTGTCACTGTAAAGGTTTCTGAGGCAGTAACAGCAGTACGATTAGCATTAGCATCACCGCTAGTTTCAGCCACTAAGTAACGATTGAAACTCAGTGAACGTAAAGCAATGTTGTCATCAATAGCGAGGAAACTATTAGAAGCCGTTGCACCTGCCCGCACCACAACCCAACGTTCAGCATCACCAATTGCACTGGCTTGTGCATTCACATCACCATTGGATAGCGCAGAAAGGTATTTAGCACCTGTGGTTTTTAACGAAACGATGTCGCCAAAACTAATTAAGCTATTGTCTGTGGTTGTTCCTGAACGTACTAAGCTAAAGGTTTCTGTTGAACCCGCAGAAGTGCTGTTTGCTGAAACACTGCCATCTGTTTTCGCCGTAATCCATTTGCCATAGCAGGTTTTTAATTGAATGCTATTGCCAAAACGCAATACTTTTTCAGGAACAATCACGCCTATTTGTTTGATGATAATAGACGAGGTTTTATCGTTAAAATCTGCCCCAACAAAACTACAATCTTCATAGTAAGTACGGAAATTACCTTGAAAATCAGCATGTTCATAAATAGTAACGATTAAACCTTGTGGTACTTTTAATGAGGATATATTGTCATTGGGCAAACCAATTGCCGCCATGCTGTAACGTCCCACACCCAGTATCACAGAACTTCCTTGGTAGTTAGCATCCATATAGAAAGTTGCTATTTTTTCAACCATTACACCTGAGGTTTTATCGTTGATAGTATCGCCTACATAAGAGGTATCAGCGGTGAATACCCATTTATTGCCACGGAAGTTAGCGTGTTCAAATAAAGTCACACGCACACCTGCGGGGACTTTTAAAGAAGACACTTGGTCGTTGCCAAAGCTTAAATCACCTATATCATAACTACCAACACCAAAAGCTTGACTTGCACCACCATAATTAGCGTGTTGATAGATAATGGCTTTAGGTTGATAAATAACACTTTTAGGACGAACTTCAGAAAACACCCATAATTGAGTTGCGCTACCCGTCCAACGTGCAATCGACACATCGGGGGCTGTTTTTTCAATTTTAATACTGGATGTTTTGTCGTTAATCGTGCTACCAACAAAAGAAGAGTCCGCCGTAAACACCCATTGTTGACCACCAAAACCTGCGTGTTCAAATAAAGTCACACGCAAACCAGCTGGGACTTTTAAAGAAGACAATTGGTCATTACCCAAAGATAATTGCCCCATGTCATAAGTACCCACGCCTAATGTTTGACTCGCGCCACTATAGTTACTATCTTGATAAATAGTAACCACAGCAGAACTATCAAACACATTTAAAGACAAACCGTTATGTACCACATCTAAACGGAATTGTCCTGAGGCATTGGCTTCAGATAAACGCCAACGTTGATTTGCAGCACCGCTCCAATCCCATGCTAATACCGCTGTGCCTTCACCGCCTGCACCTGAAACATCAAACACTTGACCGGTGCCGACATTGACAATGCGGTATGTGCCGTCACCATTAGTAACAACTTTCCATTGTTGATTCGTATTTTCTTGCCAATTTTGAGGTTGTAATTGTACATATCTACCGACAGCGGTTAAGGCAAGACCCGATTGAGCAGAAGAAATGGCAAAAACACGACTTTCATTGCCCGATAATAATGGGCTATTAGCCGAATGTGGAGCGAGAGGTTGAACTAAATATTGCATAAATTATCTCCAAAAAGAAGTTTAAATATGAAAATAGACGTTTAGCGGGTGTCATAATAGGGTTTATAAAACCCGCATAAATACTATGCAATCAATGAAATACCCTGTCAAGAGTATTCTTAAATAAATGAGGGTATTTGTAATATTAGTAAAAGCTAACTTTTAAAGGTAAATTAGCAAGCTGAAAAGCGCACGTTTAATTGAACGTGGTCGATTAAGTTATCTTTAGCCCTCAGCTTGTGAGTAATAAATTGATTAGCTAATAAAAGCTTGTTTTCATAAGCAGATTCTTTATCAGTTACCAAATTTTGAATTATATGATATTGGATATTTGTATTTTAAATAATTAGAGTATCGAAGTATTATTTAAGTGTTATTAAAAGCAATTAAACATCATAAAAAATTATGATGACCACTTTTTTACTATAGAATAAAAGTAACTAAAATTTTCATATCGTATTGTAAACATTGATATTTATCAAATCCTTTTTACTTTTGGCAACCGCTATTATTTATGTCTTTATTTCGTATAGCTTATAATGTATTAATGCCTTTATTTATATTAATAGTGTCAACGGCTATTGCTTGTATTATCGGCTATGGTTTGGTTTTATTAACTGATAATCACTTACCCTTAGCCAAAACCATTAGTCGTATCACTGAGGTTTTATTAATTTTAAGTATCTTTCCTGCATTATCAATTTTAAAACTCACTAAAGTTGACTTAGGTTTTTCTGAGAAAAAAATATTTAGCAAACAATTAATAAAAGGCTTTACCTTAGGGTTAAGCACTTTATTGCCTGTGTTTATTGTTTTATACGCCTTAGGGGTACATGTTATTGATGATAGCAAAATAATAACGCTGGCATTTTTCGCTAAAAAAATCTCTCTGGCTTTATTAACAGCGTTAATTATTTCTTTATTAGAAGAACCTTTATTTAGGGGATTAATTTTTATCAGTTTAAAAAATAAAGTATCGACAGTTGCGGCAGTATTTTTTAGCGCGTTTTATTATGCCTTAGTACATTTTCTGCAAAACAAAACCGAAATCTCAGCCAATGAGTTAAGTTTATTGACGAGTTTTCAATTAGCCGCTGGCGCATTTGCTAATTTATTCAATCCCAGTATTCTGTCTGCATTTATCGCCTTATTGATGGTGGGCGTATTTTTGGCAATGATTCGCCTAAAAATCCCTAATAGTTTGGGATGGTGCATCGGTTGTCATACCGCTTGGGTGTTACAAATTAAACTGAGCAAGGAATTTTTTAATACCGATTTTAATAGCGATTACGGCTATTTAGTCAGTCATTATGATGGGGTGATTGGCGGTTTAGTCTCTGTTTGGTTGTTGCTGGCAATGACTGTTTATTGGATTTATCAGCGTTACAGCCAAGCTAAGTAATAACATAGCTATTATCACTAAAAATTAAGTTAAAATAGCCCGCAAAAAAAGATTAGTATTGTCTAATCTGTCCATAAAAATTATAAATAACTCTTCTGTGTACTTTGAGGTTAATTCAATGCGTAAAAAACTGCTTACCTTGACAACGAGCGTCACTTTGTCGCTGGCGGCTTTCGCGAGTCATGCGGCAACTGATTTGCCCCCTACAGCAAAAGTTGACACTGGCCCTATAGAGGAAGTCTGTTCAGCATTTACCCCGCCTGAATGGCGCAAAGCACAAAGCGTTGATGGCGTTGCTATTCAAGAATCGCGTTTATGTAATCCTGACAATCCCGCCGAAATTGCCGCCTTTGTGAAAGGTACCAGCGGCGTGTCAATGGAAACCTTAATGCAAACCCAACTTGCCGCCGATGCCATTACCATGTCAGATGACGTGGACGGTGACGGCGACCCCGACAAAATTGTTATTAAATTAGAAGTGGTTGAACTCAACGGGCATTCACCTGACGTAAAAAATCCGATTACTACGTTTGATATTGCCCCCGGCATTCAGCCGACTTTTTGGGTGTACGCGCCTAAAACCCGCGACATGTCAACGCTAAGCTTATACGAACCCGAAGCTAATTCTTTATTGCGTCTGCCTTCGCCTGTGATTCGCGTTGAACAAGATGATATTGTTCATATTGTCTTAGAAAACACCCATTATTTGCCGCATTCGATTCACTTACACGGTATTGACCATCCTTTTATGGATCATAGCCAGCACGGCAATGACGGCGTGGGTCAAACCAGTAACATGGACACGATGCCCGGTGAGAGCAAAACTTATGTGATTAAGCCGCGTCAAGCTGGCACGATGTATTATCATTGCCATGTTCAGCCGCACACCCATATTCCTATGGGCTTGCAAGGCATTTTTGTGGTCGAAGAAAATCGTCCTAATAACTGGGTGCAAACCTTTAACGTCGGTGCGGGGCAAGTGCGTCATCCTTCGGTTGCGGTATTAGAAAAATACAGCCGTGAATACGATTTGCATTATCAATCCGCCGATAAAGAATTACATGAAATCGTCGCCCGTTCGGCAAATGACCCGCGTTTAATTGCTCAGCACATGAACATGGAATACAACGTCACCGATGCCACAGACAATTATTTCATGCTCAACGGGCGTTCATTTCCGTACACTTTGCGTGAGTCTTTGATTCACATGAAAGAAAATGAAAAAGTGAAACTGCGGGTGTTAAACGGACATACTGAAAGCGTTGCCCTACACATTCACGGACACAAACCCACCTCTACCCATTATGACGGCGTAGACAACGGCCCTAATGCTTTTATTACGCGTGATGTTCATGGCATGGTGCCAGCGCAACGCTTAGACTTAGAACTCAGCGGCGTAGACGATGGTTTGCATAGCTTTGGACAAGGTATCTGGATGTTCCATGACCACGTTGAAAAATCCTTTACCACCAACGGTACAGGCGAAGGCGGCGATATTAGCTTGGTGGTTTATGATGGTTTTGTGGATGAAAAAGGCATTCCCGCCTCACACGGTATGAGTCTCGCGCCCTATTTTGCAAAATCGATGTGGAAAGGCAAATATCCCATTTGGCAAGATTATGATGCGTGGCACAGTTTAGGTCTGCCTGATTTAACCGCCAAAGTTGAACCTTTAAAAGTCGCCGTGCAAACCCCCGCTAAATCTAGTGTAGATACTGCCACTGGCGCGGTAACTGCCAATAACAATGATGATTCAATCATTGGTAAATTATTTAATGGTTTATTATTAGGCTTATTAGGTTACGCGGCATTTATAAAACGCCGTGAAATTACTGATTTCGCCTTAAAGTTAATCAAAAAATAACGATTAAGTTAAGAATAGTAATCACGAAAAACACTAAATTCACGAAAATAATTAAGCTTTTTCGTGGATTTAGTGTTTTTTGTAGATACTAATTTTTTAAAGCTTGCGTAATACAGGTTTTTCAAAATCATTTAATGACTATCTAAAATTGTGTAGGGTTTATTAATATCGGGGCGAATCCTATTTGCCCTTAATAACAAGGTCGTTGTATAAGGGTGAATAGGATTCGCCCCTACAATTG
>JBAQSX010000130.1:0-11669 GCA_049296695.1 Methylococcaceae bacterium
TTTTCGTGCTTTTTGTGTTTTTCGTGGATAACTAATATAGCGACATATCAATAAAAGTGCTTTTTGCCCGTATATACGACCAGCTACTGACTCGTATATAATCGCAATTCTAACAAAATAATAAACCATTATTTTATTAACACTTTAAACCTAGAGGTTTTTATGTCTGAATTAACTATATTAGGTATTTGTGGCAGTTTACGCGCTCAATCTACTAATATGACTTTATTGCGTTATGCCCAAAAAAACGCCCCCGCAGGAATTACTCTTGATATTGCTGATTTAAATGCAGTCCCTTTTTATAATCCCGATTTAACTGAAAAACCCACCGCTGTTGAAACTTTATTAACGCAAATTGGCAAAGCCGATGCCTTATTATTAGCTTGTCCTGAATATAATTATTCTATCGCACCCGCCTTAAAAAATGCTTTGGATTGGGCATCACGCGAACCCAATAATCAATTATTAGCAGGTAAAGCCACAGCTATTATTGGTTCAGGCGGCGGCATGGGAACATCTCGCGCTCAATATCATTTAAGACAAGTTGGGGTTTGTTTGGATTTACATTTTTTAAATAAACCCGAAGTTTTTTGTAATGCCTTTGCAGGGACGTTTAATAATGAAGGTCAGTTAATTAGTGAGCCGATTCAGCAATTATTAATACAACAATTAATTGCCTTGCGTGATTTAGCCCTTAAATTAAAGGCGTAATATGATAACGGTTTATTCACATCATCAACACGGTAAATCCAATCTTGGTTGGTTAGAGAGTTGCTTTCATTTTTCGTTTGCCGATTATTTTAATCCTGAGCGTATGCAATTGGGCGCGTTACGCGTGATTAACGATGATTTAATCGCGCCTAAGACGGGTTTTGCCACGCACCCACATAAGGATATGGAAATTATTTCTTATATTGTGCAAGGCAGTTTAACGCATACCGATAGCATGGGTAATCATCACACTTTAACTCGCGGTCAAGTGCAGTATATGAGTGCGGGAACTGGGATTAAACATAGTGAATATAATTTAGGGGAGTCGATTACTCGTTTATTACAAATTTGGATTTTACCTGATAAAAAAGATTATAAACCGCGTTATGGCGATTATGCTTTTGTATGGGAAACCAGAAAAAATAACTGGCTACATTTGGTTTCTTCTGAAATAGGTAATGCGCCGATTAAAATTTATCAAGATGCCAATTTATTTGTTATTGAATTAGAAGCAGGAAAAACTACTGAGTTTGTGATTAATGCAGGGCGACAAGCGTATTTAGTTTTAATTGAAGGCGAGGCGTTGATTAATAATCAATTATTAAGCACGCGTGATGGTTTGGAAGTAGTAGACGAGTCTTTATCGATTATGGCTAAAACAATAACCCATGTATTAGTTATTGAATTAAGTATTGCTTGATTTTAATTTAAAATGATTGTTGTAGAGACGTTGCACTGCAACGTCTCTACCCACCACTAACTATTATTTTTCTAATTGCGCCAAACTGGTTTCGGGCTTAATTCCACTGTATAAAGAATAAGCATTTAAAACCATTTGATGCGCCCGTCCTAATTTCTCTTTGGTAAAATCAATCGCGAATTGTTGTTTTAAGGCTTTACCATCCCAAGTATAGCCTTTTAAATACTGTTCATTATCCGCGCCTTTTTTATCCCAATTCGCCAGTAATGATGAAGTGTAATATAAACGCTTACCATCCCAGCTCGAAGATACCATATTGACTTGCGCCCCAATTTTTTGCTCGAATACTTGTTTGGGATTAAATGGGTCTGAAATATCAAAGGCTCTGGTTTTACCGTCCATAAAAGTATTTACCCAAAGCATTTTGTCATCACTTTGAATTGAAATATCCACAGGCAATGGAATTTTACTAGGCTCACCAATATCAGCGACCGCTTTGGCTTGCCATTGCCCTTTATCGTCTTCATAAATTAACCAAATTTTTGAAGTGAGCGCGGTTGAGGTAAAGCAATAATTATGATTTTCACCCCACGCGCACCGAATTTCTAAGGGCGCACCTGCTACATCAAAGACTTTTTTGGGTTGTTTGGTGTGCAGATTCCATTGCACCACAGTATTACCAAAACGCTTCATAGCTTCGGGGTCGCTCAGCATTTTGCCAAAGTCCATCATGTAATTTGACCAACCTGTAAATGATGAGCTTAGCATTAAATTACGCCGTGGCAGAACGCGCAAATCATAGCCATAACCATCGGCATAATTGCCTGTTTTAATCGCGCCTTCAAGGTTGCTGTCGGTGGGTGTCCAATGAGTGGCAATGTAATCACCCGCATTGGTGTATTCAACAATAGCGGTGCGTCCGCCGTGGTCTTTATTGTTAGAAAGACCCGTAATAATCATACGGCCAGGTAGCGCGTAAGTCGTATGTGGCCCTACTACACCGCCGCTTTTTTCAACAAAATCGGTGATGGTTTTCAACAACTTAGGTTTAGCAGGGTCGGTGTGAACATCAAAAATAAATAATTTATTAGTATCCAAACCACCCGCCCATAAATATTGACGGTCATCGGTATAACCTGAGTGATGCGCTTCATTGCGTCCACCCACTGATAAGCTATTGATAACCTTGCCGTATTGAGTTGATTTAGGATTAACATCCACGGTGACTAATTTATCTTGCTCATCACCCAAACCTTCAACGCCTAGCGTCCAGATATAAACAAAATCTTCTTGTCCTACGATTTTTGCCATATAAGGCGATTGGCAGGTTTCATCGGCGTAACTTAGGCTTGAGCTGAGCATTAAGGTCGCAAGTCCTACGGCTTTACAGAGTTTTTTAATGTTTGCATTCATATCACTTCCTCGTTTTATTTTTATTGTTTTTATTTAAAAAGCCACTTAACTTTTCTTTTTAAAGCAATAGAAAAGCTAAGTGGTGATTAGGTATATTTAGGGATATTTTTTTTGGAAATGAAAGGCTATTTTTTCATAGCCCAAACCTTCCCAAAATCGATGTCCATCAATATTTGTTAAATAACAATTTAATTCAGCACCCACGCATCCTTGCGCTTTAGCATATTCATCAATCCATGCGACTAATTGCCTACCAATACCTTGGTTTCTATAAGCCGCTTTAAGATAGACATTATCCAGTTCAATATGTCGCCCAATATAATACTTAACCAATAACCAAAGCCCTGAAATACCAATTAGATAATCATTATCAAAAATACCTACGCATTGATAACCCTGCGCTAACATAGCATTAAGGCGTTGTTGCAGGGTTATTTCATCAATACTGGGATTTAATTCCATTAATAATGGAATAACTTCATGAATATAAACAGGCTCTATGAAACGAATCGTTATCATAGTGGCGTTAATTGCTGTTATTCAGCGGTAGTGGGGTCGATGATGGTTCTAACTTGGGCGATGCTATTAGCAGGAAAGCCGCCTTGTTCGGCGTGGGCTTTAACGGTTTCTACATCTGGTGCGATATAAACGCAATAAACTTTATCATCGGTGACATAGCTTTGTAGCCATTGAATTTTAGGGCCTAAGTCATTCAATACGCCGCAGGATTTTTGTGAAATGGCTTGCAAATCTTGCGCGCTTAATGCGCCAGCGTTAGGGATTTCACGTTCAATAATATATTTAGGCATCGCTTTAACTCCTCATAATGTTATAAAAAAAGACGACCAGTCGTCTCAAGTTAATCATAGCACTAGACACGAAAAAAATCATCTAACAAATCAGCGCAACACTGCTTTAGCGGTGCTATGGATTGCTCAATTTTCATGCGCAATAACGCCCCTTGCCACAAATTAACCAATAAATCCGCCATTTCTTTTGCCGATTTATCAGTGCGCACCGTGCCTTGCACTTGGGCTTTAAGTAAACCTACTTGCAGGGCATCACGATAATTATTAGTCGCTAATTGCAAAGATAATCGGCACACTTCGCTAGTATCACCAATTTCACCCATTAAATTACCCAATAAACAACCGCCTTTAAATTGATTACGTTCTAATTCAATAATTAACTCAGCGAAATAACATTTTAAAGCCGATAACGCGTCTAATTCGGGGTTTTGCAAATGGGTATTGACTTGGATAATAAAAGGTTGAATATAATGTTGAATCACTTCCGCGCCAAAGTTTTCTTTATTACCAAAATAATTATAAAAAGAACCTTTAGGAATTTGCACTGAATCTAAAATCTCTTTTAAACCCGTGCCGTGATAACCTTGCGCAGTCAATAATGCCACGCCCTGATTTAATAATTTTTCTTTATTGAGATATTTATCTGTGTGTTTGGTCATGCTAGCGCGATGCAATTGCGATATTAATTGCTATTAAATAATGTTGCCACTGATTTAATAAAGTATTTAATAAATCGCAAATAGAAAAAGGATAAGCTTGGAAGGCTAAAGAGCAGTATTTGACAATAATAAAAGCTGTCATTTCAGCATCCTTGCTGAAATGACGTACATATTAACTAAGGGGTTTAACTTATTTACAAACCGTATCATTAGCAACAATATGCGGTTTACCAAAATTCGCATCACTAGGTACTTTAGCCACTAAAGAAGGGCCATCAACTTTGCCATATTGTTGCCATAAGGATTTGCCATCATCACTAACCACAACAACTAATAAATCTTTACTAGCTAAATCTTTAGCAATTGAAATAGGTAAATCTTTTTTGCTAGCCTCGCCGGCTGATAAACCTCTGACAAAAACACCTTCTTCAGTATCAGCTTGCGCCATTTGTGTGGGAGCAATAACTTTAGTTAATTGATTGCGGGTTTCTTTAGAAAAAGGATAAGAAATCGGCGCGTTATCTTTTAATAAAGTAAAGGTTAAATTTTCACTAACAGGAATGGCTTTTTCCCAAACAAAAACGCCATTTTTTTCAGTCACAGGCTCAATACGCGCCTCATCGCCTGATTCATCTTCTACTTTTAAACTCAAAGCACTGCCTTGATATTTTTTTAACGCGTCTTGATTGAATTTAACGCGGGTGGTTAAACACGATGTTAAGGTAACATCATCAATAGCATCCACTTTCGCCTCAGCTAATGCTAATTGGCTAGATGCTAATAATAAAAAACTCATTGTAAGGTATAAAGCTCGCATGGTTTAAATCTCTCGTCAGAACAGTTGGAAAAAGGTGAGGTGGTAAAAACTTTTTGTAAATCGATAATAGAAGCCTCCGCAATATAGTCGAATCTAAAAAAATTTAATCTATCATAAATAATGAGTTTATCATTGTTTTTCTCTATTAAAATAACACCCTCACGTTTTACGACATTATTATTAATATCTCTATAAACAAAAGAAATAACGGGGTATTTATATTCTTTACCTAATACGCCATATAAAAACGGTACAAATAATATTTGAGAAATGATAAAAACAATCACTATGATTTCAATGGTTCTATGTTTATAAAGTGAATTAAAGGTAAATAATAAACTAATAGTTATTGCCGTTGCCAGTATTAAGGTCATAAAAGCATGGAAACGTTCTTTATCGCCACCATCTAAATCACGTTCTTGTACGTTGGTGCGAAATAAATCTTTGACTGAGGCAATTTTTGTGTTTCTAGCGACTATTTTTTCAGCAAATTTATCCAAGCTACGCAACATATCTTTATTGCTTAAGTTATTCTCAGCGAGTTTCTCTTCTTGAATGCGCAATACGTTTTTGCTGATTTCTGCAAAATCGTTAATTTTAAAAGGCTGTAAAACATTTCTAACACTGACAATTTCGGTTTCTATACTTAAAATAGGTAAAGTAATCCCCACTAAACAGACTAAACAAATAAATCGGGCTATTCTGTTTTTTTCAATAAGATAGATATTTCTAGGTCGCAAATAAAATTTGGCGACTAATTCAAAGGCAATTAAAGAAACAGTAATCACTGTCCATATTATCAGTGCGTTACCACCCCAATCAAAATTGATTTTATCGTTAAATAATACAATAGGCGAAATTAAAAAAGTCTGAATAATTAAAATCAAACTACGCCCTGCAAATTCAGCATAAATTTGGGTTGAACCTTCAATATTATCTATACCTAACACGCGGTAATAAACTAAAAAAGATAAGAACCCGCTGACATAAAATACTGCAATAACGGCGGCAAAATTAGCCGCAGATTGTGAAATAAGTTTTTGTCCCCATGCTAGATAGCTCATAATTAATAATCCATTGCTTTTATCATTGTTACAGTCATTTTGTAATGCCTTAAGTGTCTAAGTGTTTGCTAATACAAGGTTTTCAAAATTAGTTAATACTATAGTAATTTCATATCAAAGTGACATAACGACTGCCAGTCGTTTTTACGCGCTATATTGAATTGAAAACAGTATATTTTAAGTTACGCAGAATTTATAAATGTAGGGGCAAATCATATTTGCCCCTAATAACTGCTATACAAAGGCGAATATAATTCGCCCCTACAATTATCAAAATCCTATAGTTAATCAGTTACTTTTTAATTAACGCAATATAAGCAGTATTTATTTCCAATCACCCACTAAAATAAAAGGTGACCATAAGGAAGGATTTAAAAAACGTTTTTGTTTTAATAAACTCAATTCAGCTTCTTGCAAAGCTTTGGCTTTGCTGTAATTAGGCTTTTTAAGTGCGCTATAAAAACGGGTCATTAACTGCTCGGTGGCTTTATCTGAAACCGGCCATAATGAACCCAAGGCACTATGCACTTTAGCTTTAATGGCAATACCACTAATCCCTAGTGGCGACCTATCATCCCCTTCTGCTGTTTGACAAGCACTGAGTACAATTAAATCCAAAGGATATTTTTTAAAATGCGGACTATTTAATAAAACTTCCAAATTATTCATAGTGAGAATTTTATTGTGGGTCATCACAAAACTTTCTTCAGTAGTCGCGCCAAAAAAACCATGTGAGGCAATATGCAGTGATTTATAAGGTTGTGCAATTAAAATATTACTAAAATTCTCCAAAGAAAAGTCTTCATTTAAAATATAAGACATGCTGTTTTGCTCGGCTAATTGTTTGACTTCTTTATCAACGCCGGGCAAAGATAACATTTCTTGGAGTTTTTCAGCTAAGGTGGTGGTTTCTAATAATTCATGTAAAGCGCGGGTTTTTTGCACTTGTTCACTGGAATTTAATTCACGTTTTTGTTCACCTTCTTGCCATTGTTTTAAATAACGACTTAATTGGCGTTTTTCTGGACCTTTGGCGGCAACTGATTCAACTAAACCACCTAGAATAGAATCAGGTAAATCGCGTACTACATCTCCGGGGGTACTCACCCCTGCAAATAAAATCGCATTTTGCGGATGTTTATCGGTATTGCTGGCAATTAAAGACATCCCCGGAGAAGTTACTACCGCATAATCTTCAATTACAAATTTTTTGCCATCATATAAAGCACTTAAAGGTATGGAACGTAATGCGCCGTGAGGCACATAAATTAAGGTTTCTATATGTTGCTCTTTTAATAAGGGAATAATAGGTTCAACTAAAGCGTGATATAAAAATTCAGCTTGAGGTCTGGTTTTTTCAAATTTGGCATATTTGCGTAATTGACCTGAAAATAATCGGGCTTGTTGTTCTAAGGTTTCATTAGGAATTGCTTGGGTAAATTGTTGCAAACCTTGAGCAGTATATACAATTAATTCTAATCTATCATTTAATTGAATAGGATAAAGTGCCGCCGCTTTGGGGTCTATTATTTTTAAATCTAAAGGTACAGCGGGAATAGCACAGCGACTTTGAAAATAATCTTCTAATTCGCTTTTATTCATGTCCTCAATGACATCTTGGGCTTGTTGTAATAAAGCTTGTTGTTCTGTTTTAGTAGATACAGGGGCTTGTTGTAATAATAAATCGGCTAAACCTGAATATAAAGGTGCGAATGTAGTTTTAAATGAAGACACGCCTTTTTCATAAGAGACAGGAATATCTAAACGAATTGCGTCGAGATGTTGCAAGGCACGTTTATAAGCCGCTATTGCCCCCGTGCGTTGTTGTTGAGTTTGATAAATGCGTCCTAATTGCCATTCTAAATCGACTAAGCTGTCTTCGGCATTGTCTTGTTGGGCAAGGCTAATGGCTTCTAATAACAGCTTGCTGGCATCCTCTTGCAGGTTTTGTTGTTGATAAAGACTGGCTAAATGTTTTAACGCGCCCGCTTGGGTGCGGCGTTGTTGGTTTTGTTTTGCCAGTGATAAGGCTTTGTTTAGATGTTGAAACGCGCTGACTAAATAATCGTCTTTATGTTCAGGTTCTGCTAAATAAAGCTGTGATAACTGATAGCCGCTGTTTAACCATAATTGGCTACTGTTAGCACTTGGGGCTAAACCTTCTAACAATGGCGTGGTTTGTTGTAGCGATGTCCACGCTTGCGAATTTTTGTGTTGCGCTAAGGCAAGTTTTGCCGATTGAGTTAGGCTACTAATTAACAAACTTTTATCACTTAATTTGCTTGCGGCAGTAATGGCTTGAGTGACATTGGCTTTGGCGGCATCTAACTGAGCTTGTTGCTGATTAACTTGCGCTAGATATAAGTTAAAACGTGCGCTCAAATCCTGCCATGAATGTTGCTGTGCTTGAGCAAGGGCTATGTTTAAGGTGTCTTCGGCTAACACATATTGTTGACGGTATAGGGCAAGCAAGCCTTGCAAGCCTTGTACTAAGGTAGCACTATAATCATCGTGTTGTTGCGTAGCATCAGTGGCTAGCTGTTGTAATTGTTGTTGCGCTTGTTGGTAATAACCAGCGGCAAGATTATCTTGCGCTTGTTGTAATAAATCATCAGCGTGTACTGTCGTTACCGACAATAAGCCAACAATAAAACACGAACCTAAAAAACGAAGAATAGTCATGATGAGCAACACATTAAAACCAGTGAAAGAAAGCCTATTGTCAACTACTAAGACCTAAAGATTCAATGATAATTAACTATTATTGTGGGAATGAATTTATTGCCTTGCTTTAAAGGCGAATCTGTCACCGCTACAATGCCCAAAGCTTACAGAAATTAGCATAAAAAGCCTTGTCATATAGCAACGCACCCCGCCTTCCAACTACCGCAGAAGCAAAGTCTTGAGCGCGTTGCATGGTCATGGTCAGTGACCAGCCTTGTTGCATACCCAGTAATAACACTGCCGCAAAAGCATCACCCGCCCCCACAGTATCGATGACTTCAACGCCATCACTTGGCATGATTTCAATAAAATCACCCAAAGCTGGCAGAGCAATTGCTCCTTGCGCGCCGCGAGTCACAATTAACACTTCTAAAGCATAATCAACTAATAAACGTTGCATGGTTTGCTTTAGGGTTTCACCTGTTTGTTGCCAATGCTGTAATTCTTCATCATTTAACTTTAACCAATGGGCTTGTGGTAAATACGATTCGATAACGTTTTTTTGCCACCACGGGGCGCGTAAATTGACATCAATAAACACTTTTGTTCGTTGGCGTGCCTTTAAGCTTTGTAAAGCTTGCGCTGAGACGTGATGACGCAGGGCAAGTGTGCCATGATAAATCACCCCATAATCGCCTTGTTTTAATTGCCCCGCATCAATGAAATCATAAGCTTGCTCAGTCAAAATGGCATAACGGGGCTGGTCTTGTTCAAAACTTACCTGCACTGTACCTGTGACATGCCCAGCATCACTTTGCACGTCACTGACATCCATACCCCACGAGAGCATAGCTTCACGAATCGCTAAGCCCTGCGCGTCTTGACCTACGCGACTTATAAATTGCGTGGCTTGCCCTAAAGCCTGTAAATGCCACGCCACATTAAACGGTGCGCCACCTAAAAGACGCTCACCACTGGGAAAACAATCGAATAATACTTCACCAAAAACCGCTGTTGTTTGTGTATTCATAAAAAGTAATCGCTTAAATTTAACAATGTGACGCTTATATTACAATGATAATATCAATTGCTCGACTTTAATTGCAGTTTTTTAATATAAAAACATTTATCATTACCTGCTCTTAAGTAACTACATCACAAAGCAATAAAATGTTATATAGTATTATAAATTTTAACTTTTAAAATATTAAATCCATAATAATTAAAATCGTTACTATTACAATTATAGATAGCGATAAACCACGATTAGAGCCAGCTATTATGTTACGCATTTATCCATCCGCTTGCACCCAAGCATTACAACAAACCTTCACTTTCAGCGGTATTATTAATGTAGAAGCCATCGCGCCGCTTGAAACTTTATATGTATTACCGCAATACTGCATAGTCGAACTCGATTTTAGCGCGGTTCAACGGGTTAATTCGATGGGACTTGCGCAATTACTTAAATTATTTGAATATTGGCAAAATCAGCATATTACGATTTATATTAAAAATGCGAATCGTATGACGGTGACTTTATTTAAAATGACAGGGTTATCGCGTTTTTTAAGCGAAGAAAAAACGAAACCTAAGCAATCAATAAACACTAGTAGTGATACTACTAAATTAGCGGTCGCCACTTATCATGAGGCTAAGTATTTTTATGATAAAAAAGATTATAATAAGGCTTTACCTTTGTTAAATAAAGCCGCTGAATTGGGTGATATTAATGCACAATTTTATTTAGGTTTTATGTACGCGCACGGTTATGGTGTTGAGCTGGATTATCATAAAGCGGTTGATTGGTTTTCTAAATCAGCAGAGTTAGGTAATGCCAGAGGACAATATAATTTAGGCACTATGTATAGCCATGGTTATGGCGTAGAAAAAGATTATAATAAAGCCATTACTTGGTATCGTAGAGCGGCAATACGCGGTGATATTGCCGCACAAGCAAAAATGGGTTTTATGTATGAAAAGGGTTATGGTACAAATAAGGATATAATTAAAGCGATAGAATGGTATCGTAAAGCCGCATCACAAGATAATGACTTTGCTAATAAACGTTTACAAGTATTAATTGAAAAGAAAATGGCTTAAAAATACAGTTTTATGCTATTAAAGCTCAAAAATTGGGTGGTGCATCAAAAAAGTAGGCTAGTTAATATCAAACAATCGGAGTTCAAACCTAGGTTTGAACTCCAGCTAAAAGAGCGTTTTATTAAAACCTACTCTTTTGAAGCACTACCGTTGAAGTTATACTAAGCGCGTTAGCGTTCAGTATTTATTAGCTGAGATTAATAACGCAAGTTAGGTAAAAATAATAAAATTGTAGGGGCAAAACATTTTTTGCCCTTTGATAACAATCGTTTGTTATTAATGGCAACTATGATTTGCCCCTACATGGATAAACGCTACGCAATTTTAGATAGTAATTAATTTTAGTGGATATAAAATCGTAATTTTTTATCCACTAAAATGCCTTAAATAAAATACAATCCATTCAAGTTTTTAAATTAATCCAACGTCTTAAATAGGGCATTAAATCACTGGCAAGTAAACCGCGTTCACCGTCTTGTTTGACCGCTAAATCCGCCGCATAACCATGACCATAAACGCCTTGTTGCGCGGCTTGAGTAAGCGATAAACCCTGCGCGATTAAACCACCAATCACCCCTGCCAACACATCCCCCATGCCACCCGATGCCATGCCAGCATTGCCCGTATTAGACAGCGCGAGTTCTTGGCTAGAGGCAATTAAAGGTCCCGCGCCTTTTAACACCACAACGCCACCATAACGTTGTTGCAACGCGCTCACAGCGGCAAATC
>JBAQSX010000131.1:0-4861 GCA_049296695.1 Methylococcaceae bacterium
CTAATGGAATTGGGCAATACTGTAAATGCGTATAAAATCGTTACATTTACATTGTAGGGGCAAATTATTATTTGCCCTTAATTGAATATCTTGAAGTTATTAACCCTGCGTAACTTCAGTTATTTAAGACTAATTATTGAGTTAATTAATAATTATCTGCCAAGCCCACGCGTTTTATTATTTAAAACCGCTGTGGGAACAAAACCTAGAATGTGCTAAAATTTTGTTCGCTTAAACTTTCTCAGCGAGTCATTTTTAGCTTAATTGATGTAAATAAAATGGCTTTTTTTAATCTTTAAATATTTAAACACAACTATGAATAAACCAAAAAAAGTTGCCCTGCTAACCGCAGGTGGATTAGCCCCTTGTTTGAGCAGTGCTGTGGGCAGTTTGATTGAACGTTATACTGAAATTGACCCCAGTATTGAAATTATTTGTTATCGCAGTGGTTATAAAGGCTTGTTATTGGGCGATTCTTATGTGGTAACACCTGAAGTTCGTGCAAAAGCGGGTTTGTTACACCGTTTTGGCGGCTCACCGATTGGTAACAGCCGCGTTAAACTGACTAATGTTGCCGATTGCGTTAAACGTGGTTTGGTTAAAGAAGGTGAAGACCCCCAAAAAGTCGCCGCTGACCAATTAATTAAAGATGGCGTAGATATTCTGCACACCATCGGCGGTGATGATACCAACACGGCGGCGGCGGATTTAGCGGCGTTTTTGGCAAGAAATGATTATGGTTTGACTGTTATCGGTTTGCCTAAAACCGTTGATAATGATGTATTCCCCATCAAACAATCGTTAGGCGCGTGGACAGCCGCTGAACAAGGTGCGCGTTATTTTGCTAACGTAGTGGCTGAAAACAATGCCAATCCACGCATGTTGATTGTTCACGAAGTCATGGGTCGTAACTGTGGTTGGTTGACAGCGGCTACTGCGTTGGAATATCGCAAATTATTAGATAAAAGCGAGTGGCTACCTGAAATTGGTTTAGACAGAAACGCTTTTGAAGTTCACGCGGTCTTTGTCCCTGAAATGGCAATTGATTTAGCCGCTGAAGCTGAGCGTTTGCGTGCCGTGATGGATACTGTGGATTGCGTTAATATCTTTGTTTCAGAAGGTGCTGGCGTTGAAGCGATTGTTGCTGAAAAATTGGCTAAAGGCGAAGAAGTGCCTCGTGATGCCTTTGGTCACATTAAATTAGATGCTATCAACCCTGGGAAATGGTTTGGTGAGCAGTTTGCGGCAATGATTGGCGCGGAAAAAACCTTGGTACAAAAATCAGGTTATTTTGCACGGGCATCGGCTGCTAACATTGAAGATGTGCGTTTAATTAAATCTTGCGCGGATTTAGCGGTTGAATGTGCAATGCGCCGTGAATCTGGCGTTATCGGTCATGATGAAGATAATGGCAATGTCTTACGCGCTATTGAATTCCCCCGCATTAAAGGCGGCAAACCGTTTGATTTAGATACTGCTTGGTTTAATGAAACTTTATCAGCTATCGGTCAGGCTAAAGGCGAAAAAGTTGACGTGAGTCATTAATAATCAGTAGCGTCCAAACCCGCTTTTGGACGCTATTATTTATCTTGATATAACTGTCATGACTGGTCGTCTTTAATCAACGTTTTTGTTAGTGTATTTTCCACATCCCCAGTTGCTCGCAATAAGCAAACTGACATCTATTTAAAACATCAGCATCGGTAATGCGCGTACTGATTTCACCATAGCGTAACGCCGCTTTTTCGAGTGTTAATTCCTTTTGCTCTGCTATTTGTTCCAGTAAGGTTTGATAATCCCGCCACAACCACCAACGTGACTGTTCGCGCTCGGTTAAGTCAAAATGATCAATCTGATAACGCTGTTCGATAGGATTGGTTTGTCCTTGATTATCTTTTTCTACAAATTGCCACTCTTGTTTATCGTTAGCTACGAGATATAAAACTTGTTGCTTTTCATTATTGCGAAAACGATTGAAATATTGTGGCAGTGCCGTCAAACACCAATAACCTTGTAACCAACCTTGTAAGGCAGACGCGCTTATGTCGTGATAAGTGGTGAGTAATTCTTGAATACAGTGATGTTCTAAATCCGCCAAACGTATAGTAGGTTGTAATGCAGAATTGGCTTGAATACGCGCTAACGCATTAATTGCATTTAATTGTTCACTAGGAATCAGCTCGTTGATAGTGTGACTCTGTAATGGGTGCTTTTTACTTTCATAGCCTGGAAGACAATAGGCAATGCTGTCTTCGGCTTGCATTAAAGATTTTAAATTACGTTGTAATACAGCAATATTGGCTGAATCAGGTTGAATATCACGATGGCGCAATACCCGTCCCGCTAATTGAATGATTGAACGCATAGAAGACGGTTCGATAACTGCCCAATCAAAATCATGGTCGCGTCCTACTTCTTCCACAGGTGTGGCTACCAAAATAAACAAAACATTTTCGCTTAGGGCAGTATCAAGATGCTGACGAATTACTGAATTCTGAAAAACTTTTGCTGTATCTTGGCGTTTTAACACAGCATCTAAATGTCTTTCCTGTGCGCTACGCATTAACAATACTTGTTGGCTGTGATACGCCATAACACGGACTTCGATTTGCTCAGACCACTGTGTTTCGGCAAGAAATTCGGTTACTTCAATACAAGGGGTGATATTGGCAATACGCACTACGCCAAAAGAGACTTTTTTCTGGGTAATGGGGTCGATTTGATGATGACGTTGATGCAGTTGAATAATCGCCTGTTGAATCGCGCTGTGAAAACTCTGTTTTAGGGTTTCTGCATTGGCGGTAGTTGGTTTCACCAACGGAATGATTTCCGCTTTACGTTTTATCGGTTGTTGTTTTAATTTAACAGCGCGTTGCTGAATGAAGTCTTGATGCGCTTGTTGGTATTCGCTAATCGGTGCATCAAGGTTAAGTGTATTGACTTGTGTAGTAAATTCATCTGACCATGCACAACCGATTATCGGGCTAACATCGCGGGTTTTCGCAAATGATTGCCAACCTGTTTGATAAGCATTGAAATAACCTTCTGCTAAAGCAGGGGGGATAGTTGCCGAAGAAATCATCACTTTACGTCCTAATAATCCCGCTAAGTGAATCAAACGACCAATAGCGATTAAATCAGAGCCATCAAAATCATCAATTTCATCAATCACTAAATCTGCTGAAAGCAACCGCAAACTCGGCAAAATGTAAGCACCACCGCGTAGGGTTTCAACTGCCGCCATCAAGTGGTCAATGGTACATACTAAAACGGGTGCGTATAAGAATTTTCGGCTACGGTTATCGGGCAGTACGGTGACAAAGCCATCGGTAGGAATGGCACAATCAAAAATCACTTCATTATCTTGCAAAAGTTCTTCTGCTGATTCTGAACCGACTTGTTCGCGTTGCTCGGCTTGCTGTTTTGCTAAAGAGGTCACATTTTGTTGATGTAAGTCTATCACTGCTTGTGAACCAATTAATACCGCAAGTTCACTGTCATCTAAACCAATACGTTCACGGTATTCATCACCTGTTTGTAAGGTTAGCGTTCTTAATCCTAAAGCTAAGGTATACCGTAAACTATCACTGTTAGCCGATAGAGCTTGCATTAATTTGGCATTGGCTAAGGTTTTTCCACAACCTGTACTCGCCATATTAACGGTAAAGAAACCAAAATGTTGGGTTAAATGCTTTTCTGTTTTCCAGCGTTTGACTTTTTCTACTGCGACATCTTGCCAACGAAATTTACTCGCCTGACTTTTTTGTTTTAAGGGTTTTATGTCAAAAGCTTGAGGTGGCTCGGTTTCAAAGGCTGGCAGTAAATGGGCTGTATTTAGCGCGGACTTCATTACACCGACTAAATGTTCATCGAGTTTTTGTTTTAATTGTTTGGATTTAGGGTCGGTATTAGCAAATAAGGCTAAATTGGTTTGCCAATGGCTATCAGCAGGTTGGGAAGAGTAGTAATGGTCGCCTAGCATTAAAGCAAGGCGGGCATGATGCAACACAACCCGCCAACTGCCTTCTTCAATGGCTTGTTCAAGCTGAGGGAGACATTGCTGTAATTTTGTCGCCCATTTTTTCAGTTGTTTTAACCACTGTTGTGATTGACTCGGTAAGCCCTGCGGAAAGTTAAAGCAACTTGTTAATCGTTGTAGTTCTTTTGGATTTTGATAACCCCATTCTGCGGTAATACGTTTTAGGGTTATTTGTAATGTCTTTGCCGATTCGTCTTGCCATTCTTCGGCTTGTTGCCAATTTATCGGTAATTTGTGATGACTGACAATGAGCCAAGCCAGTAAGCCAGCGGCATTGGGTAAATCGGTCATTGGTTTTTCCAGTCGATGACTGGCTAATTGCTGGATGATGGCTGTTTCGTTAATTTCGCCGTTAGCTAAGCGTTTCAACCATTCAGCATCGTTTTTTTCGCTATTAATAAAGGCAGTTAATAATAGTAAAGACACCCATTCGTGTCGTAAGGGGTCTGAAAGTGGTTGTTTTTTCTTGGGATTGAGTTTGTCTTGAAAACAAATAGAGGCTTTTCCCCAATCATGAAAGAGCGCGGCTAATGCTGTTAAGCTTTTGATTAGTGGAAGATAATGCCAATCGTTTTCCCATTGGGTTTTTAATAACTCTTTTTGAGTGTAATTAACAGGGACATAGCCTTGTATATTAAATTTATTACGATTACCCACTATCCACACTAATTCGGAGCGGCTTCGGCTTCTTTGCCAATGACAGGACACCGCTGTATTTTTGCTGGCTGTGTGACGCAATAGTTTTTTAACGGCTTGCAGTCCTTCTTGGGTGATAACCGTTTGCCATGTACGGCTTCCAATACGATTAGCAAAGGCATCAAG
>JBAQSX010000132.1:0-4350 GCA_049296695.1 Methylococcaceae bacterium
ATATAGTGGTTTCATATCAAAGTGACATAACGACTGCCAGTCTTTAAAAGACTGGCAGTCGTTAAACCGTATATCTTGTTAATCCTATAATCCTGTAAATCCTGATTCAGATAATAGAATAATTAAGCTGTTATTTCTATTTTAGCTTGTCCAAATAACTTAAATAATATCGGCAATAAAAACAGGGTTAAAAAAGTCGACGATACTAATCCGCCAATGACCACAATAGCTAAAGGACGTTGAATTTCAGAACCCGGGCCTGTGGCAAATAATAGCGGAATTAAGCCAAAGGCGGCAATACTAGCCGTCATTAATACAGGTCTTAATCGCCTTGATGAACCCACAATAACCACTTTAGTGATTTCCATACCCGTAGCAAGTAATTGATTAAAATAACTCACCATCACCACACCATTTAATACCGCAATACCTAATAAAGCAATAAAACCGACTGAGGCTGGCACTGATAAGTATTCACCTGATAACCATAGGGCAAATACGCCGCCTATCATGGCTAGGGGAATATTGGATAAAACTAACACCGCTTGGCGTACTGAATTAAAAGTGGAAAATAATAATAAAAAGATTAATCCCAACGATATTGGAATCACAATTGATAAAGTGGCGGCGGCGCGTTGTTGGTTTTCAAATTGCCCACCAAATTCGACCGTATAACCTGTGGGTAGTTTGATTTTTTCAGCCACTAATTGTTTAGCCTCATCAACAAAACCGACTAAATCGCGCCCTTGTACATTGCTACGCACGACTGCAAAACGTTGTCCACGCTCTCTGGCAATAGAGACCACGCCTTCGACTTTGGCAAGTTTGGCAACCGCAGTGACGGCAATGCGCTCACCTGAGGGTAGGGTGAGTTGCAGGCTGTCAAAATCGGCGGTTTTACTGTCACCGCGCAAAATTAACGGGGTTTTACGAATCCCCTCTTGCACCACGCCCATGTTAATGCCTTCAATTTCTGAGCGGAGCAGGGTTTCAATCTCATCGACATTTAAACCAAACCGCCCAGCGGCGAGTTTATCAATCACTACCGATAAAAATTGCATTCCGTTGTTTTGTTTAACAAACACATCGCTAGAGCCTTGAATGTTTTTCAGTAGCTCTTCAATTTCTTTGGCTTTTTCATTAAGCACCGCAAGGTCTGCGCCGAATAATTTAATCGCCACATCGCCGCGTGTGCCTGTGAGCATTTCTGAAACGCGCATTTCTATGGGCTGGGTAAAGCCAAAGGAGACCCCCGAAATTTGCGCCATGACTTTGCGAATATCTTCGATTAAATGTTCTTTATCGGGGGTATGCCATTGGTCTTTGGGCTTTAATACTAAAAAGGTGTCGGTTTCGTTTAAACCCATAGGGTCTAGCCCTAACTCATCTGAACCCACCCGCGCCACGATATGGTCAATTTCGGGAATGTTTTTCAGCAGATGCTTTTGTATCTGCGAGTCTAAGGCAACCGATTGTTCTAGGGTAATGGAGGGCAGTTTTTCAATCTGCATAATAATATCGCCCTCGTCCATAGTGGGCATAAAGGTACTGCCAATGCGCGTGAATACCACCACGGTAATCACCAGCAAGCCAGCACATAAGGCAAACACTTTTTTATAATTATGCAAACACCACACAAGGCTGGGTTGATAGAGTTTTTGCAAAGTGCGCGGTAGCCACGGCTCTTCGTGGGCGACTTTGCCCAGTAAATACGAGGCTAATACAGGAATAACCGTGAGCGATAACAGCAACGAACCACTGAGCGCGAACACGATGGTTAAGGCTACAGGGGTGAATAATTTGCCTTCTAAACCTTGCAAAGTCAGCAACGGCAAGAACACGATGATGATAATTAAAATCCCCGATGTCACCGAAGCCGCCACTTCACAAGTCGCACGATAAATGACATGCAAACGCGGTAAGCGTTGTGATTGTGGACTATGACTATGGGTGATGAGATTTTCAATTACCACCACCGCCGCGTCCACTAGCATTCCTATGGCGATAGCCAAGCCGCCCAAACTCATTAAGTTTGCCGACATGCCCATCATATTCATCAAAATAAAAGTGAATAACGCCGCTAACGGCAAAGCTAGGGCGACTACTAAAGCGGCTCTGAGATTGCCCAAAAATAACAGCAATAACACCAGCACTAAGGCAATCGCTTCTAAGAGCGCGTGTAGCACGGTATCGACTGCTTTATTGACTAAATGCCCACGATTATAAAAAGCGTCAACTTTAACCCCCGCAGGAAAGCTTTTGCTCAATGTTGCTAGTTTATCTTCAATGTTTTCAATGGTTTTACGCGCATTCGCACCGCGCAAACTCAACACCAAACCCGTCACTGCCTCGCCTTGCCCGTCTTTGCTCACCGCGCCGTAGCGAGTTAATGCGCCGATTTTAATTAATGCCACGTCACCTACGGTAATCGGTATGCCGTTTTTAGTGTCCACCACAATACTACGCACATCGTCTAAGGTTTTAATACGCCCTTCCGCGCGTACAATTAAGGCTTCTTCACCATCGGTTAACCGCCCCGCGCCATCGTTACGGTTATTAAACGCTAAAGCATCCGCGAGTTTTTTCACCCCAATGCCCCGCGCCGTTAAGCGCATATTATCGGGAATCACCTCAAAACTACGCACTAGACCGCCTAAAGAATTGACATCAGCAACGCCTGACACGGTACGCAAGGCAGGGCGAATTACCCAATCAAGCAAATCACGCCGTTCCATTAAACTCAAACCGCCGCCTTCAATGGAGAACATAAACATCTCACCCAATGGCGTGGTCATCGGTGCAATACCACCTTGCACCCCATCGGGTAAATTGCCCCAAATAGTATTGAGCCGCTCGGCAATTTGTTGCCGCGCCCAAAAAATATCCGTGCCTTCGGCAAAATCCACGGTTATATCGGTTAAGGCGTATTTGGCAATAGAGCGCAACATGGTTTGATGCGGAATGCCCAATAATTCAATTTCAATGGGCGCGGTGATTCGCGCTTCCACTTCTTCGGGAGTCATACCAGCGGCTTTGACAATCACTTTTACCTGCGTGGGCGAGACTTCGGGAAAAGCATCAATGGGTAATTGCTGAAATGAATAATAACCGCCACCTGCTAATAGTAATACCACCAGCAACATTAATAATCGCTGGCTGAGCGCGAAATGAATTAAGGCTTTCATTATTCATAACTCCCCAAACCCAGCCAAGTGGCTTTTAATGCCACCGAGCCTTTAATGGCTATTGGTTCATCGCTTGATAATTCACCGCTAATAATAGAGTTATCGCCTTGTTTGCCAATAATATTAATGGCTTTAATACTAAAACCGTCTTTGGTTTTACTAAAAATAAAATTATTGCCTTCATGTTGGGCAATGGCAGTATTAGGCACAGTAAAAATAGTTTGTTCACTGCGGCGCATAATCTGCACTGTACAGTTTTCACCCGCGCGTAATTTAATATCGCTTTGCTCTGACATAGTAATACTGGCGCGTGCTAATAAGCTTTGATTAGTGGGATTAATACTTTGTCCTAATAAAGTAATTTTACCGCGTATCGCCGCTTTATTAGTATGCTTATTATCGAGCAAACTAATTTTGCCACTAATATCGGTATTATCTATTAATACCGCATCACCAATCAACACACTATTACTAAATTCTTGTGGAATATTAATTTCTAGCCACAAAGTTTGTAGATTAGCTATTCGATACAACGGCGTGGCACTGTCAATTCTCGCTCCCACGCTGATATTGCGCTCAATAACCGCGCCTGTAATAGGGGAGCGTATTTCTAATTCGCTATTTAATTGCCCCGTATTAGCCAGTTTATTAAGGGCTTCTTTAGATAAACCCGCAATAGTGAGTAATTGTTTAGCTTCGTTTTCAGCAAAAGCGGCGGCATTATATAAACTCAAAGTTTCTTGTTCGCGCCGTTGGGCAATAATACCTTCTTTAAATAATTTAGTATCACGGACGTGGGCGGCATTGGCTAGTTTTAAATTATTCAACGCGCTTAAATACTGGCTTTGCAAGCTTATTAAATCAGGGCTATTAATTTTAGCTAATAACTGCCCTTGTTTGACATTATCACCAATCGCGGCGGTAAGGGTTGTTATTAAACCAGCTTGATTACTACTGACCATATAATCTTGCGCTGAGGGAATAGTGACTTTAGCAGGGGCGGATAATAAGGGTATTTCTGTTGTTATTTGCGGTTTACCTAAAACAATACCTAAATTATCTAATTGTTCATTGGCTAATTTAATATCATTATTAGCAGAAACTGCTAACGCAAAAAAGCTTAAAAACATAGCCATGCTGTAGGGTCGAATTAATTCGACCCTAC
>JBAQSX010000133.1:0-25824 GCA_049296695.1 Methylococcaceae bacterium
AGTAAATGCTCAATACCATAGAGTTTAACGATAGGTTCGGTGACAAAACGGTTGGTGGCGGTAATTACCAATAAAGTATCGCCCCGCTGGCGGTGGGTTTCAACCAGTTGTTGTGCGGCGGGTAAGACTATGGGTGTAATGACTTCTTTGAGGAACTGCTCGCGCCATAAATACAGTTGTTCGAGGTCATTATCAGCTAGCGGTTTGAGTGAAAAACCTAAAAACTCCAAAATATCTAAGTTACCGTGTTTATATTGCTGATAAAAACGGTCATTTTCTTGGGCATAATGCTCAGCATTTACAATGCCTTGGTCAACTAAAAACTGTCCCCATAAATAGTCACTGTCATCGGCTATTAAGGTGTTATCTAAATCAAAAATCGCTAGTGTCATCTGGTGTTATTAAATGTCATTAAAAGAAGAACCCCCTATGGTATATGCAGTTTTTTTATGGAACAATGGTTGCAATACACATTGACTGTTTGGGTGCGTAGGCTTTTAAGCATTTTCTGCATAGGTTTAAGGCGCGTACCCAAGTAAAGACGCAGGTTTTAACATGATAGACTCTAAAGGATACCGGCCCAATGTCGGCATTATCCTGTGCAATGATGAGGGTCGCGTGTTTTGGGCAAAACGAATGGGAGTGAACGCTTGGCAGTTTCCGCAAGGCGGTATCAATGATGACGAAGACCCTGAAACAGCGATGTATCGAGAATTATGGGAAGAAACAGGACTGCTACGCCAGCATGTTCAAATTTTGGGCAGAACACGCTATTGGCTTAGGTATCAATTACCTGAGCGATATATTCGCAAAAATTCATCACCTTTATGTATTGGGCAAAAGCAAATTTGGTATATTTTGCGACTATTAACCGATGATTCTAAAGTGCGCTTTGACCATTGCCCAAAACCTGAGTTTGATGCGTGGCGATGGGTGGATTATTGGGAACCATTAAATGATGTGGTTTATTTCAAGCGCAAGGTTTATCAAAAAGCGATGAGTGAATTAGGGGTGATTTTAACCACAGAAACCATACCCGTAAATGCGGCAGGTTTTTTGAAAAAAATGAATAATGAACGGCAGTATTTATAACTTTTATTTAAAAAAAAGGCGGTTTTAAAACCGCCTTTTTTTAATTGCCATATTCTATTAGCGTTTCTCTTAACAGCGTTTCTTCAACATTTAAAGGCAAAGTCGCTAAACCGATTCTTTCTAATAAAATCACTCGAATTAAACCGCTGACATTCTTTTTATCAACCGCCATTAATTCAATAAAACGCTCAGCACTTAATGCTTTAGGTGGCACAGTAGGCAGATTGGCTTTTTGTAATAATGCAATAATGCGTTGCACATCTTCATTATTTATAAAGCCTTTTCTTTTTGATAAATCCGCCGCCTGACATAGTCCAATAGCGACCGCCTCGCCATGTAAATAACTGCCATAACCCATCCCTGTTTCAATAGCATGACCAAAGGTATGACCTAAATTTAAAGTGGCTCTAATACCTGTTTCGGTTTCATCTTCGGCAACGACTCTGGCTTTATTTAAACAAGAGCGTTCAATGGCAAAACTTAAGGCTTCTTTATCACGCGCTAATAATAAACCGATATTAATTTCTAACCATTCAAAAAACTCAAGGTCAGCAATTAAACCGTATTTAATCACCTCAGCCAAACCCGCGCTTAATTGCCTGTCATCTAAAGTGCTTAATACTTCAGTATCAATAATTACGCAATGCGGTTGATAAAACGCACCAATCATGTTTTTACCCAAAGCATGATTAACCCCTGTTTTTCCACCCACAGAAGAATCAACTTGCGCTAATAAAGTGGTAGGTATTTGCAAAAATCGAATACCGCGTTGATAACACGCCGCCGCAAAACCACCCATATCGCCAATAACACCGCCGCCTAAAGCAATTAAAGTGGCATTACGACTAAATTTACTAATGAGTAATTTATCGAAAATACTATTGAGTTGTTCTAAGTTTTTATACTGCTCACCATCGGGCAGAATAACCGTTTCTACCGTGTAATTAGATAAACTATTTAAGACACTTTGCAAATACAGCGGCGCGATAGTTTCATTAGTGACAATTAAAACTTGTTTAGCGGCAATATGCCGACTATATAATTGCGTTTGTTGCAATAGATTAGAGCCTATATAAATAGGATAACTACGCTCAGCTAATTCAACGTTTAAAGTTTTCATTAGCGATTAATCGAGTTATATTCTTCAAGAATAGCAGTAACGACTGCTTTACTTTGTAATACGCCCGTATCAATTTTAAAATCAGCACAAGCTAAATAAAGCGGTTCGCGTTGTACAAATAAAGTTTCAACGCGTTCTTTGGGATTTTCAGTTTGTAATAAAGGCCGCTGAGTATCTCTGCGAGTGCGTTCTAAAATGCGTTCAACTGAGCATTGCAAATACACAATAAAACCATTACTTTGCAATAACTTTCTATTTTCTTCACGCAATACCGCGCCACCACCTGTGGCCAATACTATACCTTCCATTTTAGTGAGTTGCGCGAGCATTTTTTGTTCTCGGTCTCGAAAACCCTCTTCGCCTTCAAATTCAAAAATAGTGGGTATATCTACGCCAGTGCTTTCTTCTATGGCTTTATCACTGTCGTAAAAAGGGAGTTTTAAAGTGCGTGCCAGTTGCCGACCAATAGTGGTTTTACCCGCACCCATAAGTCCAATTAAATATATATTTTCTGATTTCATCTTTTAGTTTATAAACTATAAAAAACAACGTATCGTTGTGTTATGCACTGCCATTAAAAGTTATTAATTCCCTTCAGTAGCAGTATTATCTTTAACAATTTTTGGGGTAATAAAAATTAATAATTCTTTTTTATTATCCTGTTTATCGGTTCGAGTAAAAAGAAAACCCACACCCGGTAAATCACCAAAGAAGGGGACTTTATCGACGGTAGTATTGCTCGCGCCTTCATAAATACCGCCCAATACTATGGTTTCGCCATCATTGACTAAAACATTAGTGGTTACATTTTGAGTATTAATACTGGGAATACCACCATAAAGCTGCCCTACCGCATCTTTGGAGATATTCAAATCCATAATAATACTACCATTCGGTGTTATCTGCGGCGTTACACCCAGTGATAATAACGCGTCTTTAAAGCTGACCTTAATACCCGAAGTGGCACTGGCGGCTTGATAGGGAATTTGTACCCCTTGTCTAATAGTGGCCTCACAACGATCTGAGGTCATTACGCGTGGATTAGAAATCAGCTCACCCAAGCCTTGGCTTTGCAAAGCGGTTAATTCGAGATTCAGTACATAATCCGCGCCACGAGCCAAAGTCATACCCAACGCACCATAGGGATTGACCGTTGTTCCTAGGTCTACCATTCTATTAGTAAGACCGCTCAAGCCTGCCGTTTTTTCCCAGTCAACCGCTTGCGCTGCCGATGCACCAAGGTATTGTCCTTGAGGTTTGGTATCAAATACTCTACCACCTTGAGTAAAATTACCCGCTGCGGTATTCGCACCAAAACGCACCCCTAATTGTTTCGCAAAATCATTACTGGCGACCACAATACGCGCTTCAATCATCACTTGGCGTACGGGAACATCTAATTTGTGAATCAATTTCTTGATTTCTTCTAGGCGTTTTGCGGTTTCTCGAATAATTAAGGTATTGGTACGCGCATCCACCACAACTGAGCCGCGTAGTGAGATTAACGCGTTTTTATTGATTAATTTATTGGTATCTTGGGTTTTATTATCACCCGAACTCACTGTTACCGTAGTCCCCGCACTTGAGCTACTATCTGGGCCCGATGATACATTGGCACTATCTTGTCCACTGCTACAGCTACCAAAGGTTTTTACATCACTACCTTTTAACAAGTCTCTAAAATCAGTGGCTTTAGCATAATTAATTTTAATATATTCACTCACTAAAGGTTCTAATTCACTAACGACTGTTTCAGTTTCTTGTTGTTTCTTTTTGTAATCTTTAATTTTATCCAAGGGTGAAATTAAAGTGACATTACCTGTTTCAAATTTGCCCAAACCTTTGGTCATCATTACAAAATCTAATGCCTCATCCCAAGGCACATCATCGAGTTTTAGTGTAATTGTACCCAGTACATCATCACCCGCCACTACATTTTGACCTGTAAATTCAGCAAGAATGGCAATAACACTGCGGATTTCAATATCTTGGAAGTTAAGTGATAAACGTTCGCCTGTATATTTAACACGCGATTTATCGAGCGTTTCTTTCTCTTGATCGCTTAAAGGTCTAAATTCAACTGTTAATAAGCCATCGGATTGAAATAAGGAATAATCATATAATTTGTTTTGTGTAGTAATTGTGACCGTCGCTTCTTTAGTTGAAGAAGTCGCTTCAATATATTTCACAGGGGTGGCAAACTCTGAAAAATCTAGGCGTTTGGCGAGTTGCTCGGGTAGCTGAGTATTGACAAAGCTTAATACAATTTTTCCACCCTCTTCTTTACTGTTGACAATAGTATTAGGGCTTGCCAGTGACACTAATAAACGCCCTTCACCATTATCACCGCGTTTAAAATCAAAACCACTGATGGCTTGCGGGGGGATTAATTTATTTGTTAAAGGATAATTTTTTGAGGTTGCTAGAGTATTACTTACAGGTACTTGAGTAATTGAACGACTAGACGTACTTATTGGCGCAGGGTTTGTTTTTTGCGCTGGTGCTGTTTTGGCAACATTGACCGTAGGATTATTAGAACTCAAGATTAATAACACGGTATTGCCAATAATTTTACTTTCAAAAGGCATGGCTTCTAATAAATTAATAACCACGCGTAATCTATCTGCGGTTTCTACTAAATAAATACTACTAATGACACCTTGATTGACGGGAACTATTTTTTTATTCATCCCGTTTTTTGCTGAGGGAAAATCAAGCGTAATACGCGCTGGATTATCGGTGCGAAATATCTCAGGCGCGGCAACTGCGCCATTCATTTCTAATTGTATTTGTAATTTATCACCCACTAAAGAATCGACATGTATTGCCGACATTGCCAAAGCATTGCTGTTAGCGGTCGTTATCACTGGGGTTGCAACGGTAACAGGCACAACAGCTGTCACTTTAGGTTCTATCGCCTTAGTTGCAACAGTGGGTTCAAGAGCCGTTTTAACGGTGCTAGGCGCAGACGCGTGACCATTATTCAACAATAGCAAGACTTTATTGCCCACAATTTTAGTTTCAAACGGTGTCGATTCTAAAAGATTGACGACTACGCGCATTTTATCAGCCGCTTCAACAAGATAAATACTGCTTACCGAACCTTGGTTGACCGCAATCATTTTTTTATTGAGCACGTTTTTGACAGCGGTGAAATCAAGAGCAATACGCGCTGGACTATCGGTATGAAAAACTTTGGGTATAGCCGCTGAGCCATCCATTTCAAATTCAATTTGTAATTTATCGCCCGCTTGAGGCTCTACTTGCACAGCTGATAAACCCAAAGCATTCGCTTTGACTGAAATTACGAATAATCCCACGCCAATGACAGTGCTTAACCATTGCCCCATAGTATTCATTGCATTACTACCTTGTTTAGTATTCATTTTTTACCCCTGACATCATCTGCCAATACTAACGAAGCTTGCTGCTCACGCCATACGCCTGGTTTATCAGACACCATTTCCATGACTTCAATTTTGTCAGTATCTATATGAATGATTTTTCCGTAGTTTTTACCCATATAATTTCCTGTGCGCACTCGATAAATCGTATTATCAACTTTAATGAGTCCCCACAAAGTAGAATTCATCACTACAGTGCCTACCATTTTTAAACTATCTAGCGGGAAGGCTTCTAGTTCTTCTTTACGGCGATTGGTATCGGGTCTTATACCACTACCATTTGCCACCACCACTGCGACCTTATCTTCTTGATTACTCGCTTGATCTAAGGGTTTAAAGGGATCGCGTTCATTTTCAGCTTTAAACGCAAACGGCTCAATGGGCTTACGCTCGGGCAAAGGATCAATACCGCTTTTGGGTTTGGCTTTAACTGTGCGGATATATTGATTCAAATCAGTAAAATCGTCTTTACTACAGCCAGCCAACATAAGAAAAACGACACAGCTTGCCAATGAGAATAAGCGTTTAAATACGCGTTGAGTGGTTAGCCTCATTTTTTCTCCTTGGCATCTTTATTTTTACCGTCTTTTTTCTTTTTACTCTTAGAAGATGTAGGGGCAACATTTGAACCTTCGTTGTAGGTTTTAATGGTAGCAATCATCAACATTTCACCATCGCTATTTTTATCAGTGGGCTTACTACCCTTTTCTGGCACGATACTGACATCATGAACGGTGACAATACGCGGTAATGCCGCCAAACCGCTAACAAAAGTTCCTAGCTCTTTATAAGTACCATTAACCTGAATACTAATGGGTAATTCTGAATAAAATTCTTTACGCACGGGTGGATTGGGTTTAAATAATTTAAATTCCAAACCACTGGCTAAACCTGTTTGAGAAATATCAACTAATAAACTCGCAATTTCTTCTTCGGTGGGCATTTGCCGAATCATTTCATCTAAAGAAACTTCAATTTGTTTTAATTGATCTAAATGATCAGAAAGATTAACGGCTTTCTTTTGTTTTTCTTCAAAGGTTTTCTTTAATTCAACTTCTTTTCTTTCACTTTTTTCTAATTCGTCTAATTGACCAATAGTGTCTAAATACACCCCTGCTGAAAAAACAATAGCGCAAATCGTCATGGTAATAACCGCTTTAACGATTAATGGCCAAGTACCCGCCGCGTTAGGATTCCAATTAATATCGGCTAAATTCATGATTTGTCTCGCACTTGCACTGTTTGAGCAGGTTTTTCTTTTTTACCTTGTTTGGCTTGCAGTGTAAAATCACTAATGCGATCAACATTGGCTTTATTGGGTAATTCAATAATTTTTAATGCGGGCGAATTCATCCATTGTGAAACATCAATAGCACGCATTAAAGCTGATACTTGGGCATTAGATTGTGATTTACCCTCAAATGTTAAATCAGCCCCTACTTGTTTGAAACTGCTTAAATAAATACCGTCGGGGGTAATTTTAGGAATTTCAGCAAATAAATGCACAATTTCTGGACGGCTTTCTTGTAATTTTTGAATTAAATCAATTTTTGCCAATAATTTGGCTTTTTTCTCATCAATGGCTTTAATATCATCAATAGTTTTATCAACTGCGGTAATTTCAGTTGTAAGCATTTTATTTCTTTTTTCTTGATACGATTTCAAACCTTCAATATAACTATGTACAGCAGCAAACGCCACTAGAGTCGCTGTTACTGCAACCGCAATGGCGATTAAAAATTCCTTTTTCTTTTGTTGTCGTAGCTCTTCGCGCCAAGGTAATAAATTGATTTTTGCCATTAATCAAAACTCCTTAAGGCTAAACCACAGGCAATCATCATCGAAGGTGCGTCATTACTTAAAAATAAAGGGCGCACTTTACTCGATAAGGTCATGTTCACAAAAGGATTGGCAATATAAGTCGGCATACCTAAGCTTTGCTCAATTAATTGCTCAACGCCGGGAATAGAGGCGCAACCACCTGCCAGAATAATACTGTCAACATGACGATTTGCACTGGAGGAGACAAAAAATTGTAGTGCGCGTTGAATTTGCTGCATCATGGCGCGTTTAAAGGGTTCTAGCACGTCAGTGGCATAGTTATCGGGCAAACCACCGTGACGTTTTGCCAAACCCGCTTCTTCATAAGACAGTCCATAACGGCGTTGGATTTCTTCGGTTAATTGTTTGCCGCCAAAACCTTGCTCACGCGTGTACACGGTGCGCCCATCGGATAACACATTTAGCGTTGTCATAGTCGCGCCAATATCGGCAATGGCGACGGTTTGTCCATCAATGGCATCGGAAAACTGGTCTGAGAGCAAAGTAAAAGCATTTTCCATCGCAAAAGCTTCGACATCGACAATTTTAGTTTTCAAACCCGCTTTTGCCAGCGCGGCGACTCTATCATCAATATTTTCACGTCTTGAAGCTACCAGTAACACATCGACCATTTCAGGATTGGCATCGTTACTTTGTAGCACTTCAAAATCAAAATTAATTTCATCGAGCGGATAAGGCACATATTGGTCAGCTTCAACCATAATCTGCTCTTCCATTTGGGTGTCACTCAATGAGGCAGGCATGGGAATGACTTTGGTCATCACAGCAGAGCCAGATACGGCAACGGCGGCTTGTTTTAATTTGGTACCCGATTGTTTTAACGCAATTTTTACCGCATCGGCGACCATATCAACATTGGCAATATTTTTGTCAACAATCGCATTTTGAGGCAAAGCACTGACCGCATAGCTTTCTACGCGATAACGGCTACCCACTTTACTCAATTCGAGTAATTTGACGGCGGCTGTGCTAATGTCAATGCTCAAAACGGCATTTTGTTTCTGCTTAAAACCAAACAACATGATGCACCTTTAAAAACGAAAAATTAACGCGCCCAGACTGTTTGCAATAACTCTTTAGCAACAACAGCTACAGTCGCAATTTACGCAAGAAGTATAGTCGGGATTTTGGTGAGTGCTAAAAATTATTCGTTTTTCTTAAAAAAACAGTCTGTCAAACGCAACTGTATCACCATTTGTTAGACGGTTAAGAAGATAACGAACAATAATTTCAATTAAGAAAACGACAAGGCCGTTTTAAATACAATCGCCAAGTTGACGATAAAATGACTAGCTAAAATGAATTGAAACATCATTGAGGCTAAGTTGGGAACATACTTCGACTTTTATGTTTATCAATAAAAGTCGAAGTAGTAGCAAGACTTTATTTACCGTATTTTTTACGGAATTTATCAACACGACCCGCTGTGTCTACAACGCGTTGCTTGCCTGTATAGAAAGGATGACAAGAAGAACAGACTTCGATGCTTAAATCCTTTGCTATTACAGAACCGGTCACAAAAGTATTACCACAGCCACAGGTTACGGTAATTTGTTTATAGTTAGGATGAATTTCTGGTTTCATAGCAGTTTCACGATTGCCCATCAGCGGGCTTTATAATTAAAAGAACCGCGTATAATACGGTTATCATTACTAAATAGCAACTTAAAGCAATCTATGCGTATTATTACAGCAAATGTAAACGGTATTCGCGCCGCTGAGCGAAAAGGTTTTTTTACTTGGCTTGCTCTTCAACAAGCCGACTTTGTTTGCTTGCAAGAAATTAAAGCCCAAGAGTCCCAATTAACTGATGAAATCTTCCATCCGCAAAACTATCACTGTTTTTATCATGAAGCGCAGAAAAAAGGCTACAGCGGTGTGGGCATTTATAGTCGCCACGCACCTGCGCAAATCATTAAAGGCATTGGCTGGCAAGATGTGGACAGCGAAGGACGTTTTATTGAACTGCAACTGGGCAAATTAAGCGTGATTTCTTTGTACTTGCCTTCGGGTTCTTCAGGCGAAGAAAGACAAGCCTTTAAATTCAATGTCATGGAACGTTTAACAGCTTATCTGCAACAACGCGCTCAAGAAGGCAAAGATATTATCATTTGTGGTGATTGGAATATTGCTCATCACAATATCGATATAGAAAACTGGCGCGGCAATCAAAAAAACTCAGGGTTTTTACCTCAAGAACGTGCATGGTTGACTGAATTATTTGCAACTGGCGCGTGGCATGACGGTTTTCGTTTAATTAATCAAGAAGCCAAACACTATACTTGGTGGTCAAATCGTGGACAGGCATGGGCTAAAAATGTCGGTTGGCGCATTGATTATCATATTATTAGCCATTCACTTAAAGACAAAGTAATGGCGACTAGTATTTATAAAGATGAACGTTTTTCTGATCATGCACCTTTAATTATTGATTATGACTATCCATTAAATTAAAGAGAATTTGTACAGACGTTGCAGTGCAACGTCTCTACGAAAAACGGTTTATATCGGTGTGTAATAAATTATTTGTTATTGGCTGTTAAATTAAAACTAAGCAATAGTTCGATACATGCCATCTAATACCAAAGAATTAGGACTAATCATACCAATAACGACTTTATTTTCAATCACAGGAGCGCGTACTAAATTATAATCAGCAAATAAACGCGAACAATAACGAATATCCATATCAGGATGCACTGAAATAACAGGCTTACTCATAATTTCATAAACATTAACCCGCTCTGGGGCGCGGTCTTTTGCTAAAACATGACGAGCAATATCACCTGAATTAATTAAACCATATTCATCATCGTCATGACGTTTATTCACAATTAATACCGCTGTTTTTAATGCCTTCATTTTCTTTAAAGCTTCGGCAATAGTGGCAATACCATCAATTGTGCCAAAATCGGTTTTCATGACATCTTTAACACGGACAATTACTTTTTCTTTACTAATCATAGTTTATCCTCTAATTCTTCGGTTAATTTTTCTACTTGGTGCATAACCCCTATGGCATCTTCAACATCAATTTGAAAGGCAATCCCAGTACCCGGTTTACTATCAAATTGCGCCACCTTGGCAATCGTTTCTAATATATGTCGACTCACATGTTCTTCAACTAAAAATAATAAAACATCACGTTGCGTTTCTAAAGTTAAGCCAAAAAAAGTTTTTGCTTGTTTAATGCCTTCACCGCGTGCATTACTAATCACAGTCGCGCCTTTCGCGCCATGTTCTCGGGCAGTATCTAATACTAAATCGGTTTTATCATCTTCAACAAAAGCTATTAATAATTTAAAGTGCATGATTATTCTCTTAAATAATGAATTAAAATTGTTTTTCACGCCATAAAGCTAATTGGGCATAAGCTAAAACGGCAATAATTGGAAATAAACTCGCAAAGGCAACTAAGCCAAAACCTTCTAATAAAGGATTACGCTGTGGAATAACTGCGCCTAAACCAAAACCTAATGCGGTGACTAAAGGCACGGCAACCGTGGAGGTATTAACGCCACCTGCGGCATCGTAGGCAATACCGATAATAATTTTCGGTGCAAATAAAGTTTGTATTAATACTAAAATATAACCGCAAACAAGGTAATAATATAATTCTGTACCCATTACTATGCGATATGTTCCTAAAGCAATACCAAAAGCCACCCCTAAAGAAACCGCAATTCTTAATCGCCATGCTCGAATTGCACCACCTGATATTTGCTCGGCTTTTTGCGCTACCGCTAATAAAGACGGTTCAGCCAAAGTAGTGGCAAAACCTAAACTGGCGGCAAAAGCATAAACCCAATAATAATGTTTCCAATGCAGGTTTTTAGTATGCGTGGTTATGCCTAAAAATTCAGATGAGGTTAATTGCGCCGCCATGATTTTTCCTAAAGGAAAAAAAGTCATATTTAGACCTTCTACAAATAAACTCAAGCCCAGTAATACATAAATAAAACCTATTATTAATTTTTTAACATGGGCGAGCGGTTTTCTAATCACTAATAATTGAAAGCCTATGGTAATGGTGATAATTAAAGCAATATCAAAAGCGTTATCTAATAAAGAGACTAAAAAATGTTGTAACCAATCATTAATGGCGGGATGTTGCCTCCAATAATTTAACCAATAACTAAGCCAGTCTTTCATCGTATAATCCCATAGAGCATTACAAAAAGCATCGGCATCAGCGAAGTAAAAGCAATTAAACCAAAACCATCAATAATGGGATGTCTACCCCGAATAGCACTGGCTAAACCTACGCCTAACGTGGTAATAATAGGAATTACGCTGGTTGAAAAAGTCACGCCGCCTGATTCATAAGCAATACCAATTAATTCCTCAGGGGCAAAAGGTGTCATTATAATAACGCTTGAATAACCGCCTATAATAAAATAATACAAAGGCCAACCGCGTAAAATCCTCAATACCCCTAAAACAATAGCAAAGCCTACTGAAAAAGCCACCGTTAAACGCAAACCCAAAGCGTAATTATTATGAGCATGATGATTAGCGGCAATTAATTGGGATTTACTGGCAAGATTTGCCGCTTCATTGGCAATCGCTATTAACGATGAACCACCTACAGTTGTGCCAAAGCCCAAGCAAAAAGCGAAAATTAATAACCATAATAAACTACCCTTGCGTGCAAACGCATAAGCCATGCTTTCACCTAAAGGGAATAAACTTTTTTCTAAGCCTTGCATAAATAAACTTAAACCAATAATAATAAAGACCATGCCTGTAATTAAATTACTAATATTGGGTATAGTTTGTTTAATGACAAATAATTGAAATATGACTACTACTGCCAGTATGGGGGCTAAATCTAAAAAACTATTCAGTAATTGTTTAAACATGGCGTTAATTCCTTGGCAAAAATAGACTGTGGATGCGGTGATATAGTAAATTTCAGCTCTAATTTTTAGGTATGGGGTGATAATTAGCGCCTAATCATCATAGCAGATAGTGCTTTGCACGGTAACATAAGTAAAATCGCAACGGTTTCGACTCATGAGCCGCGCTTTTTTGTTATAATTAGCCCCCTGTTTCACGTCAGCTCAGCACCGTTTTTGTGCTGATAGTCGTCAAAAATTGCGCCGCCATTGAGCCGCAACCATTGTTTTTTAGGAATTCATGTCAAACTTCGCCAAAGAAATCATACCCGTCAATCTCGAAGACGAGATGAAACAATCTTATCTCGATTACGCCATGAGCGTGATTATCGGTAGAGCCTTGCCCGATGTGCGTGACGGCTTAAAGCCTGTACATAGACGCGTGTTATTCGCCATGAGCGAAGAAGGCAACGATTGGAACAAACCCTATAAAAAATCTGCGCGTACCGTGGGGTCTACGATGGCTAAATATCACCCACACGGTGATATGGCAATCTATGACACTATGGTCAGAATGGCGCAACCATTTTCGATGCGTTATGTTCTTATTGATGGTCAAGGGAATTTTGGCTGTTTCACGGGTGATACCAAAATTAAATTACTCGATGGCACAGAAAAATCCTTTGCCCAATTAGCGCAATTACCTAAAGATGAAATCTTCTATGTTTATTCAGTTAATAAACAAGGCGATATTGTCGTAGGTGAAGGTAAAAATGCCAGAATTACTCGCCCTGATGCCCAGTTAATGGAATTAACTTTAGATAATGGCGAAGTAATACGCTGTACGCCTGACCACCGTTTTATGTTGCGTGATGGCAATTATAAACAAGCGCAAGCTCTAACGCCTGAAGATAGTTTAATGCCTGCTTATTTTGATACAGCGGCAATTAAACAAGGTTTAAATGATTATTTGCGTGTATTTCAACCTGCAAAAAATCATTATCAATTTGTGCATTGCCTAGCCGATGACTATAACGCACTAAAAGGCTACGCGCCCAAAATGAATAGCGCGTTTGTGCGTCACCATAAAGATTTTAATCGTTTTAATAATTGTCCCACTAATATTGAACGCTTAGCCTTTTTAGAACATTTACATTTACATAGTGAATATTTAAAAACATTATGGACTCACCAAGATTTTCGCTTAGCGCAAAGAAAAGGCGTAAAAAACTATTATCAAACGCACCCAGAAATTCGTGAGCAACGCAGACAAAGTTTTATTACTCAAAATAAAAATCCGCAATTCCGTCAATTAAATGGACAGCGCATCGCTATTACTTTAAAACGCCGTTTTCAAAATGACCCTGAATTAGCCGTTATTATCTCAGAGCGTATGAAAGCTTTATGGCAAGATAGCGATTATCGCCAAAAAATGAGTATTGCGCTGTCGGGTTTAGATAAACGTCCTTTATCAATTGCTGAAAAACAACGTGTCTCAGCCATTATTGCTGAAAAAAGTCGCGCTATGTGGGCAGATGATGCGAATCGCCAAAGAATTACACAAGCCATTACACACGCATTAAGCTCGCCTGTTATTAGACAAAAACTCAGTGAAAAGTCGCGCAGACTTTGGCAAAATCCTCAATATCGCGCTAAGTATTCAGCTAATCATTTTTCTAAAATGGCGCACGCTTTTTGGAATAAACCACACGCAAAACAATTGCATCGTGACAAAATAAAACAGCAATGGCTTAATGCTGATTTTAAACAAAAAGCACTGGCTAATTTACAACAAGCGCGTGAACGCCGTTTAAAAGAAAATCCTGATTTAATGACGCAATTAGCGCAACAAGCCGCTATTGTTTTGCGTGATAAATGGACAGATGAAACTTATAAATATCAAATCATGCAACGTAAAATTGCAGGTTATGTGGCGTATTTATTAAAACAATTTACGCCACAAGAAATTACTCCTGATATTTATAATGCTAAGCGACATGCTAATTGGATTCCTCGTTTTGAAAAAGCGATTAATTACTTTGATGATTGGAATAGTTTAGTAATAGCAGGGCAAAATTATAATCATCGTATTGTTAGTTCACGCTTATTAACAGAAACGCAAAATGCTTATGATATAGAAGTCAATGAACATCATAACTTCTTATTATCAGCAGGCGTATTTGTGCATAATTCTGTTGACGGCGACCCAGCGGCGGCTCAACGTTACACTGAGGTACGTCTTGCCAAAATCGCCCATGAATTATTAACGGATTTAGATAAAGATACCGTTGATTTTCAGCCTAACTATGACGATTCAGAATTTGAACCCAAAGTATTACCCACCAAAATTCCCGTATTATTAGTGAATGGCTCGTCGGGTATTGCCGTGGGTATGGCAACTAATATCCCACCGCATAATTTACGCGAAGTGATTAATGCCAGTTTAGCATTAATGGATAATAGCGAGATTGATATTAACGAATTAATGAGCCATATTCCAGGCCCTGATTTTCCCACCGCTGGTATTATTAATGGCGCGTCTGGAATATATCATGCGTATAGCACAGGTCGCGGCAAAATATATTTACGCGCTCGGTGTCATTTTGAAGAATTTGGCGAACACGGACGGCAATCAATTGTTGTCACTGAATTACCTTATCAAGTCAATAAAGCCCGATTATTAGAAAAAATCGCTGAATTAATCAAAGAAGCCAAACTTGAAGGTATTTCAGGCTTGCGCGATGAGTCTGATAAAGACGGAATGCGTATGGTGATTGAATTAAAACGCGGCGAAATGCCTGACGTGGTTTTAAATAACTTATACAAACAAACCCAATTTCAAACCGTATTCGGTATGAATATGGTAGCCATTGTTGATGGTCGTCCCTATTGTTTGAGCTTAAAAGAAATTTTAAATGCCTTTATTGACCACAGACGCGTTTGTGTTACTAGAAGAACGCTATATTTATTAAGAAAAGCCAGAGATAGAGCGCATATATTAGAGGGCTTAGCGGTCGCTCTTGCTAATATTAATGCCATGATTGAATTAATTAAAGCCGCGAGTAATCCAGCAGAAGCCAAAGCGCAATTATTAGCAACGACTTGGCAAGTGGGCGAATTAATAGCAGACTTATTAAATGCCAATGATGCGGCACGTTCAAGACCTGATGAATTAGAAGCGCATTTTGGCCTGTGTGAGGGTTTTTATCGTTTATCAGAAACCCAAACGCAAGCCATTTTAGAATTACGTTTGCATCGTTTAACAGGATTAGAACAAGATAAAATCATTGCTGAATACGGACAACTCTTAATTCAAATAGACGATTATTTAGATATATTAACTCACGATAGCCGTTTAATGAATGTGATTCGTGAAGAGTTAATATTAATTCGTGACCAATACGGTGATAATCGCCGCACCGAAATTAATCAAAGTTATGCGGATTTATCGGACGAAGATTTAATAACTGAAGAAGATATGGTAGTTACTATGTCGCATCAAGGTTATGTCAAAGCGCAACCCTTAACTGAATATAAAGCCCAAAAACGCGGCGGTCGTGGTAAATCTGCCACCGCTACAAAAGAAGAAGATTTTGTCGATAAACTCATTATTGCCAATACTCACGACACGATATTATGTTTCTCGTCATTGGGTAAAGTCTATGGTTTAAAAGTTTATCAATTACCCATAGGTAGCAGAGGCTCACGCGGTAAACCTTTTGTTAATGTCTTGCAATTAGAACAAGGCGAATTAATTAACGCGCTATTACCGATTAAAGCCTTTAGTGAAGACCAATATATCTTTATGGCAACCGCTAATGGCACGGTGAAAAAAACCTCGTTAAAAGAATTTGAACGTCAACCCGCGAATGGCAAAATCGCCATTACTTTGCGCGAAGGCGATAGATTAGTGGGCGCGGCGGTCACGAATGGCTCGAAAAACATTTTATTATTTAGTAGCGCGGGTAAAGCGGTTTGTTTTAATGAAACCGATGTACGCGGCGCGGGACGTACCGCCGCTGGTATGCGTGGTATGCGTTTAAAAGATAATCAAAAAGTGATTTCGCTCATTATTGCCGAAGAGAAAAAATCATCAATAACGGTTAATGCACATAGTTTAATCAGTAATAATTTAGCGATTAACTTTATTATTTTCAATGTGAGTTTTAGTGCTTATTCAAAATCAGATGGTTCAGTATTAAATATTACTGAAAATGGTTATGGCAAACGCACCAAATTAGAAGAATTCTCTTGTCATGCGCGGGGTGGTCAAGGTGTTATTGCTATTAAAACTTCAACCAGAAACGGCTCAGTTATAGGCGCGGTTTTAGTAAATGATAATGATGAAATCATGTTAATTACTGACGGCGGTACATTAGTCAGAACGCGTGTAGCCGAAATATCAATCGTAGGTAGAAATGCCCAAGGCGTAACGATTATTCGTTTAGATAAAGGCGAAAAAGTAGTCGGCGTAGATAGAATTGAAGGCTTAGCTGACGAAGAAGAAAGCGAGAGTATTACTGATAATGAACCTGTAATTGAAGAAACTATTATAGAAAATCCCGAAGTTGAAAACTAAGGTATAAATCCATGAACGAGCAGTTACTTAAAGAACAAATAGAAACTCAAAGAAATTTATTAAGCACCGATAGGCTTGATTTATCTTTTGGTGAAATCACGCGTATGTATCAAGATGGCGATATTATTATTAAGCCTGCTTTTCAACGTTATTTTCGCTGGGATATAGACCAAAGAACACGGTTTATTGAATCTATTTTATTGGGTATTCCTATTCCACCTATTTTTGTAGCTGCTGATGGTAATGGTGTATGGGAATTAGTTGATGGCTTGCAACGGGTTTCAACTATGTTATCTTTTTTTGGTGTATTAAAAAGCGAAGATGAAGGAATTAAAAATAAAAATAATTGGATATTAGTTGAAGGCGATAGAGTTGAAGCCTTAACTGATTTTACCTATGAAACCATGCCAGAACTTTTTAAACGTAGTTTAAAACGTGCAACCTGTAGAGTTGAGATTCTTAATTGGAATAGTAGTTATGATATGCGCTTTGAATTATTTAATCGTCTTAATACTGGTGGCTCGCCGTTAACTGCACAAGAAATTAGAAATTGTATTTACCGCGATATTTCAACTGAATTCAATGATTTTCTAAAAAGAATTTCTAATAACAAAGATTTTCTTGAATTAATTAATTTAGATGATGAACAAATTGAACGTCTCTATCACGAGGAACTAGCTTTAAGATTTGTTTCTCTATACCAAAATATAGATAACGTTAAAACGGGTTTAGCGCACCACATGACAGGCTTCATGAAAAAAGCATTAGAAGATAAAAGTTTTGATTATGTTAAATATGAAACTATTTTTTCAAATATTTTTTCTTTCTTGAAGCCGTTAGGAGAAGAAATTTTTCATAAAAGAGGCAGATTAATAACAACAATTTATGACATTATTACTGTTGGAGTTGCTGAAAACTATGATTATTATAAATCACAAAATCCAAAAATAATCAGTGAAAAGATTAAACAAAACGAAGGTAGTATTGATACTATTATTAAATCTTCAAGTGGAAATGGTCAGAAAGGTAGAATTATTAATCGTTTAAAAGAATCGCAACGTATATTTGGTAATGACAATAAGTAATACGTTATGCTAGCACAAAAAATTAATGCCGATATTGACGAACGGCGAGAATTACTACTACAAATAAAAACCTTGTATCTCCGCTATCATTTTAATAAAAGAGATGAAGATTTATTTTTAGTTTATTCCATAGCTTCTGTGTATGCTATTTGGGAAGGTTTTGTTCAAACAACTTTTCAATTTTACATTGATGAATTAAATACGTTGAATTTAACAATTAATACTATTCATGAACAGCTATTAGTTTATCACTTAGAAAATCGTTTTAAACAATTCAATGAATACCCAAAAAAGTTTGATAAGAAAGTTGCTTTTTTGAAAAATTTACATCATTTTTATGAATCAAAAGTCATTATTATTAATAGAGTGGTTGATACAAAAAGCAATGTAGGTTTTAAAGTAATGAATACAATTTTAGAAACATTTAATCTTAAACCAATTAGAGAACGTGAATATGAACCGCTTTACTCGTTTGTAGATGAATTAGATAAGTTTCTTTTAAAAGCTAGAAATGCTGTAGCACATGGTAATGAAGCCAGTATAACGCGTGAAGATTTAGATAGAGCAATTAAATTAGTAAATATATTAATGGACTTAATATTTGATAGAGTCATGGACGGCTTCAATAACAGAACCTATTTAAAGTAATTTTTAACTAAACCAAAAGAGAAACCTAAATGTCCAGAGTTTATAATTTCAGCGCAGGGCCTTCTACCTTTCCTGAGTCAGTATTACAACAAGCGCAAGCCGAGTTATTAAATTGGCAAAATAGCGGTATGTCGGTGATGGAAATGAGCCATCGTGGCAAACATTTTTCCAGTATTGCCGAAGTATTAGAAAAAGATTTACGCGAATTAATGGCAATCCCCGAAAACTATAAAGTGTTATTTTTACAAGGCGGCGCGACTGGTCAATTTGCCTTTATTCCGCAAAATATTTTAGCGGGTAAAACTAAAGCCTGTTATATCAAAACAGGCGCGTGGTCAGAAAAAGCCATTAAAGACGCGCAACCTTTTTGTGAAGTGGTATTAAGTGCCAGCTCAGAAGAAACTAAATTCACCACTATTCCCAATGAAAGCGATTGGGCAATTGATGAGTCCGCCGCTTATTTGCATTACACTTCAAATGAAACTATTCACGGCGTAGAATTTCAAACTATTCCAGATGCTAAAGGATTACCTTTAGTTTGTGATATGTCATCGAATATCTTATCGCGTCCTGTTGATATTAGTCAGTATGGAATTATTTATGCAGGCACGCAAAAAAATATGGGCCCTGCTGGGGTAACTGTAGTAATAGTTAGAGATGATTTAATCGGTCACGCACCTAAAACTGTGCCAGCGATTTTTAATTATGCCGAGCAGGTTAAAAATCAATCCATGTTAAATACCCCCGCCACTTATAATTGGTATTTAGTAGGTTTAGTATTGCAATGGTTAAAAGCCCAAGGCGGCGTTGCTGAAATTGAAAAACTCAATATTGCCAAATCAGCTAAGTTATATGCTTTTATTGATAATTCGAGTTTATATTCTAATCCAGTGGAAGTCTCTGTGCGTTCACGAATGAATGTTCCGTTTATATTAAAAGACGAAAGCCTAGATAAAGAATTTTTAGCGCAAGCTGAAAAGAACGGTTTATTTGAATTAAAAGGACATCGTTCTGTGGGCGGTATGAGAGCCAGTATTTATAACGCTATGCCAATAGCAGGAATTGATGCCTTAATTGAATTCATGGCTGAATTTGAACGTAATCATTAATTAACCCCTCGCTATTATCATCATGCCACGAAATACTCTTTCGTGGCATTCATCAAACCTCCTCTATTCTCAAGCGTAATCTATTATGTCCGCTATTATTCCATTATCAGAACTTAGAGAAAAAATTGATTCCATTGATAAAGAAATACTCAGTTTATTAAATCAGCGGGCGAGTTGCGCTTTAGAAGTGGCTAAAACTAAAATCGCGCAAGGTGAATCGGGTACATTCTATAGACCCGATAGAGAAGCGATGGTATTGCGCCGTATTCAAGAATTAAATACTGGGCCATTATCTAACGATACCGTAACGCGTTTTTTTAGAGAAATCATGTCGGCGTGTTTAGCATTAGAAAAACCTTTAAACGTGGCATTTTTAGGGCCAGAAGGCACATTTAGCCAGCAAGCAGTATTTAAACATTTTGGTCATGCCATTAAAGCCATACCCAGTATTACTATTAGCGATATATTTAATAGCGTTGAAAATGGCGCGTGTCAATTTGGCGTAGTTCCTGTGGAAAATTCGACAGGCGGCGTTATTACTCATACCTTAGATAGATTATTAAATTCGCCATTAAAAATTTGCGGTGAAGTTGAAATAAGAGTGCATCAAAACTTATTAAGTCATAGTGAAAACTTAATTGATATATACGAAGTTTATTCACACGCGCAATCACTCGCGCAATGTAAACATTGGTTAGATAAACACCTGCCCCACGCCCAACATATTGCCGTGAGTAGTAATGCCGAAGCGGCGCGATTAATTACTACTAATAAAAACGCCGCCGCCATTGCAGGAATAGCAGCCGCTGAAATTTATAATATCCCAGTATTGGCTAAAAATATAGAAGACGATGCCAATAATACTACCCGTTTTATTATTATTGGTGAGCAAACCGCAACGCCTACGGGTAAAGATAAAACCTCATTAGTTATTTCGGTGAATAATCAAGCGGGGGCTTTATATAATATTTTAGAGCCATTTGCTAAAAATAATGTCGATATGTTGGGGATTGAATCGCGTCCTTCGCGGCAGGGTTTATGGGATTATGTTTTCTTTATTGATATTGAAGGACACAGTGAAGATATTCAAGTTAATCAAGCTTTAGCTGAATTAAAAACAAAAGCCACGATGCTTAAGTTATTAGGCTCGTATCCTAAAGCGGTATTTTAATTATGTCTAAAATTACAGATTTATCACAATTAGATTTGAATAATAATTATTCTTACGCCGATTATTTAACGTGGCAATTTAAACAAAGCGTAGAATTAATTAAAGGTAAAATCTTATTAATGTCACCCGCGCCTAATTTAAAACATCAAAGCATTTCATGGCGATTAAATGGCTTATTATTTAATTATTTTAGACATAAACAATGTCAAGCTTTTGCCGCGCCTTTTGATGTACGTTTATACGATAGAAAAAAATCATTACTTGCCAATAAAGATATTCACACCGTAGTGCAACCTGATTTATGCGTAATATGTGATAAAAATAAATTAGATTATCGTGGTTGCAACGGTGCGCCTGATTGGATTATTGAAATACTCTCCAAAGGCAATAGCAAAAAAGAAATGAAAACTAAATACGCCTTATATGCCGAAAGCGGTGTAAAAGAATATTGGCTCATTTATCCTTATGAACAAGCGGTTTATACTTTTGTATTAAACGAACAAGAAAGCGATTACCAATTATTTAAAATGTATTCGGGGGATGATATGGCAACGCCTTATTTATTTCCTGATTTAGCCATCGACTTAACCGAAGTTTTTGCCAATTAATTAATGAACTATGAATAACGATATTTATAAACTCGCTTTAGCGGGTGTGCAACAATTAATCCCTTATAAAGCGGGCAAACCCATTGAAGAATTAGAACGTGAATTAGGTTTGAGCAATATCATCAAACTCGCCTCTAATGAAAATCCTTTAGGGGCGAGTAAAAAAGCCCTAATTGCTATTCAAAATAACTTAGCCAGTTTAGCCTTATATCCTGACGGTAGCGGTTATCGTTTAAAACAAGCTTTAGCTGAAAAGCATAATATTAATGCTGAACAAATAACCTTAGGTAATGGTTCTAATGAATTATTAGAATTAATTGCCCGCGCTTTTTTAACCTCTGAGCATGAAGTAATATTTTCACAACACGCGTTTGCAGTTTATCCCTTAGTCACGCAAGCGGTAGGTGCGACTGCAGTGGTGATTCCTGCCATTAATTATGGGCATGATTTAAATGCAATGCTTAATGCGGTTAATGATAAAACTCGCTTAGTATTTATTGCCAATCCTAATAATCCCACTGGGACATTATTGCCGCAAAGTGCTATTGAAAACTTTATTAAAGCCCTACCTAAAACAGTATTATGTGTTTTAGATGAGGCGTATTTTGAATTTGTGAATGTCGATAATAGAGTTAATTCCTTAGATTGGTTAAAAAGCTATAGTAATTTAATTATTACCCGCACTTTTTCAAAAGCCTACGGTTTAGCGGGATTGCGGATTGGTTATAGTTTTTCAAGCATGGAAATTGCGGATATTTTAAATCGTGTTCGTCAACCGTTTAATAATAATAGCTTGGCATTAGTCGCCGCCGAAGCCGCATTAAATGACCACGAGCATTTAATGAATACCGTGGAAAATAATCGTTTAGGCATGATGCAATTAACTGAAGGTTTTAAAACTTTGGGTTTAGATTGGATTGAATCAGCGGGTAATTTTGTATCGGTTAATTGTCAGCAAGCAGGATTACCACTGTATGATAAATTATTACATAAAGGCGTTATTGTGCGTCCTGTTGGTGTGTATGAAATGCCCGAGTTTTTGCGTATTAGTATTGGCACTGAAAAAGAAAATGAATTTTTCTTAAAAGCGTTTAGCGAAGTATTGTAATGTTTGCGCGATTAGGGATTTTTGGCGTAGGTTTAATTGGCGGTTCAATTGCTAAAGCAGCTCGTTTAAATCAATTAGCTAATACTATTATCGGCTATGGACGTGAGCAGGATTTAGCTAATTTAAAACTAGCCAAACAATTAAGAGTGATTGATGAATATTTTATTAATGACGAAATTATTACTGATTTAAAAAATCATTCGCGTAGCAATGATTGTATTATGATTGCAACGCCCGTTGCGAGCATTGAAAGTATTTTGCAGTTATTAAAACCTGTGTGGTCTGATAATAGTATTTATACCGATGTCGGCAGTACCAAAGCCAATATAATTGAAGCCGCTAATCTGGTATTTGGCACTATTCCCACTAATTTAGTCCCCGCGCACCCAATAGCAGGTGCTGAGAATAGCGGCGTACAAGCGGCATTAAATGATTTATTTATAAATAGACGTTTAATTATTACGCCAGTAAGTAATACTAACCCTCAAGCAGTTGCAATAATAAAACAATTTTGGCAGCAATTAGGCTCTAGTGTTTTTGAAATGTCCGCGCAACATCATGACAGTATCTTAGCCGCGACTAGCCACCTGCCACATTTATTAGCGTTTGCATTAGTCGATATGTTGGGGCATAAAAATGAGCAAAGCGATATTTTAAAATATGCCGCTGGTGGTTTTAAAGATTTTACTCGCATTGCATCGAGTGACCCAACCATGTGGACGGCGATTTGTAGCGCGAATAAAACTGAAATTATTCCGCTATTAGAGCAGTATAAAAATGAATTAACTAAATTGCAGTGTTTATTAAGTAGCGATAATAGCAATGAATTATTTGCTTTATTTAATTATGCAAAGCAAACGCGGCAACATTTTTTAGAGCAGTTTGATAAACCTAAAGAGTAAGTCATGACTAAAATTACCGATTTATCCCAATTAGATAGGGACGGCGTTTATAATTATGCTGATTATTTGACATGGCAATTTGACGAAACTGTTGAATTAATTAAAGGTAAAATTGCTTTAATGTCACCCGCGCCTAATTTAAAACATCAAAGTATTTCTTCGCATCTGCACGGTATTTTGTATAGTTATTTTAGAAAAGGACATTGCAAATTATTTTCCGCGCCTTTTGATGTGCGTTTATATGACCGTAAAAAATCTTTAATAGCCAATCAAGATATTTATACTGTGGTGCAACCTGATTTATGCGTTATCTGTGATAGCAAAAAACTTGATTATAAAGGTTGTTTAGGTGCGCCTGATTGGATTATTGAAATACTTTCAAAAGGTAATTCTAAAAAAGAAATGCACGATAAATACCAGCTTTATTTGCAAAGCGGTGTTAAAGAGTATTGGTTGGTTTATCCTTATGAACAAGCGATTTATTGTTTTATATTAAATGATAGCGAAGATGATTATCGTTTATTTAAAATGTATTCGAGTGAACAACACGCCTCACCGTATTTATTTCCTGAATTGGTAATTGATTTGAATGAAGTATTTTCTGCTTGAAAGCGAATTAAAGAGGCTATATATGAATGCACTTAGCGCGTTATATGACAGTGATTTTTATGCGTGGGCAGAGCAGAACGCGCAATTAATGAAATCGGGGCGTTTTGATGAGTTAGATACTGAGCATTTAATTAAAGAAGTAGAAAGTATGGGCGCGAGTGAGAAACGAGCTTTAGAGAGTTGTTTAATTGAATTAATACAGCATTTATTAAAATGGCAGTTTCAAAAGCAACGTAGAGGAGCAAGCTGGCAAATATCTATTCATAAACAACGTGTCAGTATTGAAAGTATTTTAGATGATAATCCCAGTCTTAAATATCAATTTGATGCGCGGGTGGCTAAATGTTATGTTCATGCTAAACGTTATGCCGCCATTGAAACTAAATTACCCTTATCGACTTTTCCTGAAAACTGTCCTTATACTTTAGAGCAATTGGCTGATTTTGAATTTATGCCTAGTGATAATAATTAATTGAGTTGGAATTATGATAAGTACGGAAAAGAGTAGTGAAGGTGTTTATTTTTTATCTTTATCACTAGAAAATGTCCGTTGTTTTGCTGAAAAACAAACTTTAGATTTATCTGATGGTAACGGCAGACCAGCACAATGGACAGTGATTTTAGGCGATAACGGGACGGGTAAAACAACATTATTGGAATGTATGAATGTTTTTTATACGAATGTAAATAAATTGCGCCGATACGATAATTTAAATATTCTAATAAATCTAATAGTTGCTTATGATAATGTTTTACAAAATAAACAAAAAAAATTTCAAAAAATACCAATAGCTAGTTCATTGCACCATAATGGTTTTTTAGGTCCTAATGGATTAAGTGAAAAACTTAAAATTTATAGCTACAGTGCAACAAGAAGAATTAGTAGAGTTGAAACAAAGCTGGATTATGACGAATTAATCAACGCTGAAAAATGGTTATTAGACACTGACTACATCGCTAACAAACCTTCAGAAATTCAAGAAAAATATAAAAATCTGCTTGAAATTGTTAAGAATACATTAATTAATTTATTACCAGACGTTAGTGATATTCGCATTTCAGTTCCAACTGAACAAGCTCCAAATCCTAGAGCTGAATTTAAAACTAATGATGGTTGGTTATTATTAAACCAGCTCAGTTTAGGCTATCAAACGATGACGGCTTGGATAGTTGATTTAGCCGCGCAGTTATTTAGAGATTATCCCAACAGCCCTAATCCCATTGTAGAACCCGCTGTGGTATTAATTGATGAAATAGATTTGCATTTACACCCAAAATGGCAACGTACTATTATGTCTTATTTAAGTGAGCGGTTTATTAATACCCAATTTATTGTCACTGCTCATAGTCCATTAATTGTACAAGCGGCAGAAAATGCCAATATTGTGGTATTAAAACGTGAAGCCAATGGTGTAGTTATTAAAAAACAACCCGAAGATGTACACGGTTGGCGCGTTGACCAATTATTAACCAGTGATTTATTTAATTTAAGCAGTGCGCGTTCACCGCATTATGAAAACTTGTTACAACAACGCCGTGATATTCTAAGCAAAGCAGAATTGAATAATGAAGATAAAGAAAAATTAAAAGTATTAGAAACTGAAATGGGTTATTTACCCACTGCTGAAACTGCCGAAGATATTAAAGCAATGGATATTATTCGCAGAGCGGCGCAACTTTTAAAACAGTAATTGCTATGATTTTTATTC